>DMPG01000323.1 GCA_003456055.1 Bacteroidota bacterium
GAATGTTGGTTTGTAGATGAGTAAGATAGCACAGATGAGTGTTGCGAGAACAATATAAATCGCAGGGATCAACGGATAGCCGAATGCTTTGTATGGTCGTTCTACGTTTGGTTGTTTCCTTCGAAGAATAAAAATTCCACCAACAGTTAAAATATAAAATATCAACACTGCAAAAATAACATAATCAAGCAGGTCTCCGTAACTTCCTGAAAGGCAAAGTAAACTTGCCCATACCGCTTGAACAATTAACGCCCATGCGGGAACTGAGTGTGAATTTAATTCGCCAGCATTCTTGAAAAATAATTTATCTTTCGCCATTGCATAATACACCCTCGCACCGGAAAGAATGAGTCCATTATTACATCCAAACGTTGATATCATTATCAAGATCGCCATACCAACCGCTGCAGTTTCACCATAGATCACTGCGATTGTTGCTGTGCCGACTCTGTCTGATGTTGCAAATTGAATCCCTCGACCGATAACATCAGTTGCGTCAGGATTTCCGACAACCGGAAGAACAACGAGATATGCGATGTTCGCCAGAATATAAAGAACTGTAACGATTCCTGTACCTATTGCTAAACTTAGCGGGATATTTTTCTTAGGGTTGATTACTTCGCCGGCGGTAAAGGTAATATTATTCCAAGCATCGCTTGAGAAAAGGGAACCGACCATTGCTACACCGATCGCGGCTATAAGTTTCCAACCGATCAATGTTTCAATGGAAATTATTTTACCTTCTTTGACAGTCGTCCAACTAGCGCCCCAAAAATTGGAAAAATTAGCAGAGATCGCTTCAGAATTTCGAGCGATAAATATTCCAAGAAAGATCACTGCGATTAAAGCCAATGTTTTTGCGAATGTAAAAATATTTTGGACAATCTTTCCTTCTTGAATGCCAGTAAGATTAATTGCGGTTAAAACAACGATGCTCGCAATTGCTAAAATTTGGGCGGCACTAATGTTAAATCCGAGTAATGAAAAAAGAATATGCTGCTCACTGAACCACGGAAACAATACAGCGGTAAATTTTGCAAACGCTACACCAACCGCAGCAATAGTTCCAGTTTGAATAACGGTGAATACCGTCCAACCGTATAAGAATCCGACCAGCGGATTGTATGCTTCACGAAGATACACATATTGACCTCCCGCGTGAGGCATCATCCCTGCTAATTCTCCGTAGCTGAGTGCTGCCGTGAGGGTGATGAATCCTGTTATCAACCAGACAAGTAGCAGCATTCCTGGAGAACCAACGGTTCGAGCAATATCTGCACTGACAATAAAAATACCGGAACCGATCATTGAACCGATTACGATCATTGTAGAATCGAAAAGTCCAAGACTTTTTTTGAATTCTTTTTGTTGGGTAATCATAATTCATTCCACAAAATTATCGCTGGTAAAAAATATGCCCGCTCCTTAATCCAAGAATACTAAGCGGGCATAAATGATCATCGAAAATACAATCGTCTTATTATTTTTGCAATCTGCTATGTTTTATACTATATGCAAAATAGATCACAAGACCTAAAACAAGCCATACTCCTAGCCGCATCCAGTTTTCTAACCCTAAACCAAAAATCATTGCGCCACAAACTACCATGCCCAAAATAGGGATAAGCGGAACGAAAGGTGTTTTAAATCCACGGATCATATCCGGATTTATTACCCGCATTATCCATACACCGGCGCAAACAAGAACGAAAGCAAACAATGTTCCAATACTTGTCATATCTCCTGCGACACTTCCTGGAATAAAAGCGGCAAACAATCCGACAAAGAGAAAAAAGACAATATTGGATTTATATGGTGTCTTAAATTTTGGATGAACATCTGAAAATATTTTAGGAACTAAGCCATCTCTTGACATTGAAAAGAATACTCGTGTTTGTCCGAGCAACATAACAAGAATAACAGACGAGAATCCTGCAAGAATTGCAACGGTGATCAATAATGCAAGCCATTCAAATCCTGGCATATAATGTAAAATTGCATACGCAACTGATGCTTCTTTTCCTGCAACTCTAAAATCAGTATACGGTGCAACACCAGTTAATACATATGAAAAGAGAATGTATAAAATTGTACACACAACAAGTGATGCTAAAATACCGATCGGCATATCCCGTGCAGGATTNNCGACATTCAGTTCTTTGTAAGAAACCATTCCGGTCATAACCAGTGCTACAGCGATATAAAGCACCGTGCTGATGGCTAAAGACACCAAAATACCAATAGGCATATCCCTTTTGGGATTGACCGACTCCTGAGAAGCCGTTGAAACAGCATCAAAACCAATGAAAGCGAAAAAGACAACTCCGGCTCCTCCAAGTATTCCCATGATACCGCCAAAATTAATATTTGCGCCGAGGTGAGATTTAATGACCGTTGGTTCCGGAATCATTGGTGTATGATTCATCGGATTAATATAAGCCCATCCGAATCCAATAAATAGAAGTACGATTGAAACTTTTATTACAACTATAATTCCATTGACAAATGCCGATTCTTGAGTTCCTCGAATGAGGAGCATCGTGATCAACACTAAAATGAATACTGCAGGAAGATTTATTAAACCGCTTATTCCATCGGGAGAGGCCTCAAAAGGAGAGTGACTCCATTGATACGGAACTTGCATTCCCCAATGTCCGAGAAGTTTGTTAAGATATTCAGACCAAGCAATTGCAACCGTTGCAGCACCAAAGGCATATTCTAAAATCAAGTCCCATCCAATGATCCAAGCAACAAATTCACCCATTGTTGCATACGAGTACGTGTAAGCACTGCCTGCAATAGGAATGGAAGATGCAAATTCAGCGTAACATAATCCCGCAAACGCACAGCCGATAGCAGCTACAATGTAAGAAATTGTCACAGCTGGTCCGGCATGTTCTGCGGCGGCGGCGGCGGTGCGAACAAATAATCCTGCGCCGATAATTGCTCCAATTCCAAGCAATGTTAAATTGACCGGTCCAAGTGTTCGTTTCAATGAGTTCCCTGATTCTTGTGAATCAGCCATCAAGTCTTTTAGTGGTTTTACAACAAACAGTTTTGATGCCATTAGATTACTCCTATTGGTTAAGAATTTACATTAGATACGGAAACCGAATTAAGAAATCAAGATGAATTTTTAGATGACAACACCAATGCAATGATAGCAAAAATTGCTCCAATAATAAATGGATAGGAAATGTTCTGTTCAAATAGTGCGCCGGCTGCAATCGGACTGATGACCATCGCGCCGGTCATCACAGCGACAATTATTCCCATCACTTCTCCTTTCATTTTAGGATCGGCTTTTTGAAGTGCGCTGTTTGCAACGACCACTCGATACACTGCTTGACTTGTTCCAATAAAAGGAATCGCAGCAAAGAATAAGAAAATATTCTCTGTGGCAGCGAGTAATAATCCAATGATAGTAAAAATAAGCATAATCTGTTCGAGTTGTTTGTTCGTAAATCGTTTTATCCAAAAAGTATTTAATAACAATGTTTGGTTTAATGCAATGATCACGCCGATAATTGTAAACATTATTCCAGTTTGGAAAGAATTATAGTTAAATGCCTTTTGAACAAATAAAGCAAATATTGTTTGTACGATTACGACAGAGATACAAAATAAAAACCATTTAATATAGAGCGGTCGCAATGAAAGATTTCGATACGCATGAAGAATTCGTCTGAATGGATTATAGTGAAGTTTATCTGTATTGAGATTATGATTTGATTCTTTTAAAAAGAAGAATGCCGAAATACCATTGACTAATGCCATTCCTCCGGCAAAATAAAACGGAAAAGCATGAGAGACGTTGCTTAGTATTCCGCCAACCATTGGACCGAGAATAAATCCAATACCAAACGTTGCGCCGATGATCCCAAGATTCTTTACCCGTTCTTTTTCATCATTCTTAGAAATATCGACGAGATAACTTTGTGCAGTAGTAAAATTTCCAGCTGCTATTCCATCAATGATCCTTCCTAAGAATAACATAGGAATGGAGACTGCGCTTGCAAAAACGAACCATCCAATTGAAGTGGAAAAAATTGAGAGCAGCAATACCGG
>DMPG01000225.1 GCA_003456055.1 Bacteroidota bacterium
TAGACATCCTCACCATAGACGAAATAATCTTCATCAAAAGGAACTCCAATAATATCCTTTTTAAAGATCATTGATGCACCCCCGGCAAAGAAAATATCGGTTGGCTCATCAAATATTCTCATAATATTATGTCCAAGAAAATTGATCGATCCATTCTTCTCATAATATTTATCAGGAATTCCTTCTGTCTTGATCAACGATGATGCGGCAGCAACATTCTCATTAGTAATAGCATTTGCTAAACCTTGTAACCATCCTTGATGAACAACAGTATCATTGTTCAAAAGAACGATCAACTCACCTTTTGCATTTTTTACTCCAAGGTTGTTTCCGCCGGCAAAACCTAAATTCTTATTGCTCTTAATTATACTGGGTTTGAGGAAAGTTTTCATTGAGGAATTCAATGCTACCGTCTGTCGAGGCATTATCAACAATAATTACTTCAAAAGAAGGATAGTCTTGCCGGAGAACTGAGATAAGACAATCCTTTAGAAAATGTTCTCCGTTGAAATTAACAATGATAATTGAAATAGATTGTTGATATAAACTTGTCATGTTGATTCAAGCAATTCCACGATATCATTTGTTGGACTCCATACGCTGAATTGTTTCCAACCACCCCATCTCAAAGGAGTAAATAGTATAATATTTGCTCGTAACAAAGCAAATGTTTCCTTTTTCATTATGGTCATCAAAATAAACCAGCCAAGCATCTTTAATTTTCCGGTCATTTTTGAATTCCCCCATTGTTCTATTAATTTTTTCCAACCAACTTTAAATTCTTTCTGCATAAAGTATGCAATAACAAGACGTTCTTTAAAATATGAACACGCAATATCATATTCACGTCTAAAGTATTTAACTTCAGGATGACTTAAATATTTTTCAAGAATGAACAGCTTTGCAGAATGAACTTTTATTTCCTGTGAACTTAATGATTCACCTGCAAATCGATATATAGCCAATATTTTCTCTAAATAGATAAATGTTGCACCTGATTCAGCAATACGGATCCAACATTCGACATCTTCACAATATATAGGTAATGATTCATCAAATTTATTTGCGACCATGATTTCTTTGCGAAACAAAAATTCATGAATTGTCGCTATAAATGTACGATTGTGATCCAGCAACATCGCCTTAAAAACATTGTCATGTGGAAATTTCGATGGTAATGCCCTTGAAAAACCACTGTTCTTGTTGTACGTCATGTATTCAGTATACACAACATCACAATTCGGATTATTCCTAAATATTCCAACACACTCTTCAAAACGATTTTTGGGAAAGATATCATCTGCATCAAGAAATTGAATATAAGCTCCAGAGGCAATTTCAATTCCTTTATTTCGTGCCACAGATGGACCACTATTAGATTGGTAGATATATTGAAACCGATTATCGTGAGATGCATAGGTATCATAAATTTCTTTACTTTGATCAGTTGATCCATCATCTATAAGAATACATTCCCAATGAGAATAGCTTTGCCATAGAAGGCTTTCTAGCGCTTGACTGAGATATCTTGCGGCGTTATAACAAGGAATAATAACTGATATTTTTTCAGATTCATTCATCAGATTACTGACAGACACGTTAACCAGTGATATTGATTTTTTTTAACAATGATTTTACTTGTAACTTGAATATTTCCCAAATCATTCTACCATAGGAAATATAATTATAGTTATTTCGTATACGTAGACTTTCTATTAAACCGTCATTATTCAATGTCGAAAGGCCGCCAAAAGAAAAATTTGCTATAATCTTATCCACTGGGATAAATTTTACATTATTTTTTTTAAATCGAAGCATCAATTCATAATCAGCAGAAATCAGATACTTCATATCAAATGTACCATATTTTTCATAAATCACTTTTGGCACAAAACAGGTTGGATGTGTAATCATACCATCCTTGAGTGATTCATGATGCATCCTATAAAGCATAGTTTCACGATTGTTTTCGATATAGCGTAATATTCCGTACAAGACACTATCGTCATTCAACATATAAATGTCAGTCATTGATTCTATTGCGTCCGGTTCATACCAATCATCACTATTAAGAATACCAATTAATTTTCCGGTTGCTAATAATATTCCCTTGTTCATTGCATCGTACATACCACAATCACTCTCTGAAATCATTCGAAGTTTTCCTGAAAATTTGGATTCATACTGTTTGATAATATCAACGGTAGAATCAGTCGATCCTCCATCAACAATAATATATTCAATATTTTCATACGTTTGTGTTAAAAGAGATTCGATCGTTCGAGCAATCGTTTTTTGAGAATTGAAACTTGGAGTGATTATTGAAATCAGTGGTCGAGTACTCATATTGGATTTTTTGAAATAGTATTCAATACTTTTGCATATACAACTGCGGTTGCTTTTGCAGTATTTTCCCATGAAAATAATTTTACTCGTTCTCTTCCTTTTCTTGTTAACTCCGTACGCACTTGATCATCAAAGAGACAAATATTCAATGTATTGCAAATAGATTCTGAATTCGTTGGATCAAAGTACATTGCTGCATCCCCTCCAACTTCCGACAGGGAACTTGTATTACTTAATGCCATAGGACATCCATTACTCATTGCTTCCAAAACTGGAATTCCAAATCCCTCATATAGAGAAGGAAAAACAAATATTTTTGCACTTTTATATAGAAGCGCAAGTTCATAATCTGAAACAAACTTATGAATTAATCGATCCTCTATCTTTAATTCTCTAAATATTTTTTTTTCAGCAGCAGTAAATTTATTTCCGGTGCAGACAACGTATAATTGCTTGTTGTTTTGCAAAATAGAATGAATTGACTTAATTAAAAAAATAAAATTCTTATATGCCAAACGATTCCCGACATATAGTATATATCTATCAGGTATTTCAATTGATCTTACGATATTTGTTTCTAATGAATTCTGAATTAAAGAATTGCCAAGATATATGACGCTTACTTTGTTTTCATTCACTTTGTAAAATTCTATTAGGTCTTGTTTAACAGATTCCGATATTGCAATAATATGATTTGCGCACTCAATCAATTTCTTTTTATTTCGTAAAATCGTTTCAACTTCTTTTGGTGGAAAATTATCTGGATATTTCTCGTAGATTAAATCGTATATAGTAATAACAAACGGTTTGTCGTTAATATACTCCATAAAATAGTCATCATAATACGTTGGATGGAAAAGGTCATATTTTTTTTCCAGCAAACTATTTATAACTGAAGTAGTATTAATGATTGATGTATCGTATTGAGGAAAATATTTATTTCGTAGTGCTTGTAGTTTTCCTTTTCCAGGAAATCTGTGTTTGACTAAAAACTTTGGTTCAATAAAATTGAACTCTTCAATATTATTCAATAAGTATTCATTCCTTGTATACGTAAATGGAATGACTGGCACAATTTCATTATTTTTATTAAAAGCTTTGAAAAGCTCACTATAATACCGTGATATACCCCCAAATCGTTGATAATAAAATATTTGATGATCGTACAGAACTCTCATGGTATATTATTTATTTCTTACTTCGAAATGATTCAAAATCGGAAAATGTTTTACTCACTAATTTTTTAAGGATAATTTTCCTAATTCCATAATGCTGGTAACCTAAAATAAATTTTAAATATGCTTTGTTTAGCCTTTTTGCTGTGAAGACATGAAAATGTCCAAACGAATAGAAATTTAAAGAATATTTTTGGGCAATATATTCCAATGTTCTTTTAGAATAGAATGAGACGTGTTGACCATGTTCAAATACATAATACCACCATTGTTCGGGTTTCGGAACATTATCCGGTAACAATTGAGTCGAAAAAATAATATTCTTTGATATAGATAACAATTTTTCTATTTCTTGAATAGGTTGAACGAAATGCTCAAATGTTTCAAATGTAGTTATTGCTTCAATTGGATGGATTGAATCAGAATACTCGAACCCACGAGCGATAAGATTTTTTGTATATGAATCGCTCCAGTAAAAATCAAATCCAATATCCCTCATCAGACGCGTAAAAATTCCATAACCCCCTGCAAAATCAAGATATTTTCCTTGAATAGAAAAGAATGTCGCCAATAACAAGGCTATATCTTTTGCAAAAAGTAGATTTCGCTCCAATATGCCGGTATCGGATAATGTTATTGACTCACGATATGCCTCTTCGAGCCAATACGGTTTTTCTGTTTGCAAAAATCCACATGTGGAGCAATAGAAATAATCAACATCATATTTATTTAACACACGCGCAGTGAATTTTTTATTCGAAATATTTTGACAAATATTACATTGCATTGTTACTTCGCCCATAATCCTTTTGCAGAGTTATTAATGAGTTTATAATATTGTATCGGTGCCCATACAGAACCAATTCCGACACAAATAATTGTTGAAAAAATAACACCTGGAAGACCAAATATGCCAAGTAAATAGATTGATAGAGGGATATTTATAATACTGACAAAAAGTGCACTATAGAGCTGAAGTCGAATCTTCCCTGTTCCGTTGAGAAATGTTGCAAAAATAGAATTCCAAGAGGACAATACCACAAAAATAAACATTGCTGTTGATATCGAAAATGAGACGTGGACTGTATTTCCAACCCAAATTGAATATACAAACTCCGAAGACATCAACATAACAAAAGCAACACAGCACAAAGCAATCCAAACCAAAATTAATTTTCGTATCGATTTTCTGATCCAATCAAGATCATTTCTATGATACGAATCAGTAAATGCAGACCAAAATGGAGTCGCAATTAAGATAAATATTGAACTAATCAACCCAAAATATTTCAAGGCAATATTATAGGAGGTAACCTCATCAGGTCCAAAATAATGTGAAATAATCATATTGCTTGTTGAGAATAAAATCAAGACCGCTATTTGAATAATGAAGAATTGCAGACCAGTATTTACTAGATTTTTAGCATGAGAGAATTTAACATATTTTAAAGATGGTGAAAGATGTTTATATCGACTGCTATATAAATATATATGTGCTATAAAAAGAACAAAAAGCGGAGAGACTGTAAAAACAAATCCCATCGTGAAAAGTGATTGTATATTATAATGACGGATAATTAATATTCCAAGCAACGTTAAAATACTTCCAATCAAACCTAGTAAATTATTTGTAGCAGAGCGCTGATCAGCTAGTAATACAGTCGTGATCAATTGAATAACAAACTGCATAGCAAAAAAAACAAAAGCAATAGGGACTAATAACTGAAGATCGGTAGATAAAGTTGGTGAGGCATTGAATATCACAGTCCAATCCAACATTAGATTGGCAATAAAGAATACAATGGTTAATGCAATAGCAATGATTACCATAATTGCATATGTGGTACTGATAAATTCACGTGCTTCTCGTATTTCGTTTTTTGCCAATGCTTCTGCATATTTATTTCGTAAACCATTACCCAATCCAATATCAAAGAAAGAGAACCAGCCAATAAATGAGCTAATGGTCAGCCAAACTCCATATTCGGTTGATGATATTACTTGCAATGTTAATGGGACTAAAATAAAACTAATACCCATTGAACATCCACGAATCACTATTGAGGCGGCAATGTTTTTTTTTGTACGAATACTTCTTTGATTCCCTTCAAAAAAATATTTTTTAAGCGATTGTTTCATAAACATTCATTTATGGTTTACAAACAGCAAATAATCGATAATGAAAATATGGGTGAAGAATTCCGTAATAGGAAAGTGCCTTACCAAGAAGCCGGAGTGAAGAAAAATGACTTAACGCAAATGGATTGATCCCATTCCCCTTTTTAATCTTAACCGATAGAAAATATTGGGAGAGCAATTGATGCATCGATTCCGGCGTAAAAATATTTTTATGATCAAGATCAGCAAAATGTTCGAAAAGAAGACCCTCTTTTCTAAGTTCATCGACTCGTTCGGAGTTCGGTGTAGTGATAAGCACATTTTTTCGTGCGAGTCGTTTTGCATCCTGAAGAACAAACTCAGGGTGTTCTAAATGTTCCAGGACTTCAAAGATAATTACAGTGTCGAATGATTTGTCAGGGAAAGGAGCTGCACCATTAAGATGATGAACATTCACACCTCGTTGACGAGCACGGTTCACATAATTTAGATTAATATCCACACCCGTAGTTTGGTATCCTTGTTGCTTGAAATGCAAACAATAATTTCCGACTGCAAAACCATAGTCCAAAATAGATTTGCCGGCATTGCGTCGTACAAATCGGACTAGTTGTGGTGCAACGATAATTTCAGGGGAAGAATTTTCGTAAAAAGTATAGGTATCTCTGAAGACTGATTTTTTTATCTCAGAACCGATCATGTGAGCACTGCCGATTTAATTGAAAACAATAATTTGAATCCAGAAAGTGATCGTGTCGCAATACAATATCGTACTGCAAGAATAGGTGCTAATACTATTCGTGCATAAACACCAAAATACGTTTGGTAATATAACAGAATATTTTGATACATCACTAAACGAACAATCGGCGGTGCTTGTTTTGTGCTTTGACTTCCGTGATGGATAACTTTTGCGCTTGGAATAAAAACAATCTTCCATCCTTTTCGTTTGATCCTCTGGCACAAGTCAACATCATTATATAGTATTGAAAATTGTTCGTTAAATATTTGTTCGCCTAGCGCTGAGCGCCGAATCATGACGCATGTAGCATCAGGTTGATCGATCTCTTTTATGAAAGTATGATCAAAAGAAGACATCAAATATTTTTTGTTCAATGAATGCAAAGAACAATACATGGCCATAGCATTGCCGACTGTTGGAAATTTCTTGCACGAATGCTGCAACTCACCGTTTGGTAATTCCAATCTGCAGGAGACCAAACCGACATCCTTCTGTTCGTCCAAGAAATCGATCATTGTTTGTATCGTTCCGGAGAATACTTCTGTGTCACTTCCTAAAAGTAGAACATACTCTCCCGAGGAATATGTAAATCCAAGATTATTACCGCCTGCGTAGCCAGAATTGTATTTGTTTTTAATTAAACGTACTTCGGGGAATTCTCGTTCCACTATTGCAACCGATGCGTCTTTGGAAGCATTATCAACTACAATTGTTTCACACGATACTGAAGGAAGAAACGACTTGATCGAATAAAGACATGCACACAATAATTTTTCAGTATTCCACGAAGTGATAATGATAGAAAGTTTCATCGAATTACAATTTCAGTTCTTTCATCACGGTTCCCAAATCTTTATCACCACGTCCCGATAGATTTACAACAATGATTTTCTCTTTCTCCATTGTTTTAGCTAGTTTTACTGCGTATGCAACGGCGTGCGAAGACTCCAAGGCAGGAATGATTCCTTCTTTTTTTGCAAGCAATTGAAGTGCATCCATTGCTTCATTATCTGTAATCGAAACATATTCGACAAAGCCATTGTCTTTCAAAAAACAATGTTCCGGTCCAACACCGGGATAATCAAGACCAGCGGAAATTGAATGTGCAATCTCGATTTGCCCATTCTCATCCTGCAGCAGATATTGCATTGAACCATGAAGCACTCCGCGTTTTCCTTTTGCAAGAGCTGCGGAGTGTTTTCCGGAATCTAAACCGTAGCCAGCGGCTTCAACTCCAATTAATTTTACAGTATCAGTATCATTCAGGAATGGATAAAATATTCCCATTGCATTGCTTCCGCCGCCAACACATGCTATGATGGCATCCGGTAATCTGTTTTCACTTTCTAGAATTTGTTGCCGGGTTTCTTTACCAATCACTGATTGGAAATCTCTTACCATCATCGGATACGGATGCATTCCGACGACTGAACCAATGATATAAAAAGTATCGTTCACATTGGTTACCCAGTCACGAATCGCTTCACTCGTTGCATCTTTCAAAGTTTTGCTTCCCGAAGAGACGGTCCGAACTTCTGCCCCAAGTAATTTCATTCTGTAAACATTGGGCGCCTGCCTCTCCATATCTTCTTCACCCATATACACAATACATTGAAGACCGAATAACGCACATACGGTTGCGGTTGCTACTCCATGCTGGCCGGCACCAGTTTCTGCAATGATTCGTTTCTTTCCCATGCGCTGCGCAATTAGTATTTGACCAATCGTATTATTGATCTTATGTGCACCGGTATGACAAAGATCTTCCCGCTTTAAATATATTTTCGCGCCATCAGCATACTTTGTTAATCGTTCGGCAAAAAACAATGGCGTTTCTCGACCCACAAAATGTTTCAAGTAATATTGAAATTCTTTTCGGAAAGTGATATCATCTTTGAGTTTTTTATACCACTGATCCAATTCTTCCGAAGCCGGAAGCAATGTTTCGGGAATATATCGACCGCCAAATACTCCAAAATGTCCTTTGTCGTCCGGTACGTGTGGATATGTTCGTTGTTTAACTTCCATCCAATGCTCAATTCAATTGTTCAAATGAATTTCGCGCATTTTGCACGAATAGTTGAATTTTAGATTTATCTTTTTTCCCGGGCTCACGTTCTACACCACTACTAACATCTACTCCCCACGGCTGAACAATTTCAATTGCATTACTTACATTCTCTTGATTCAGACCGCCCGCAAGAATGATCTTCCCGAATTCATTCGCTTCTCGTGCAAGCAGCCAATTGAATTGTTTTCCTGTTCCGCCCATTTCTTTTTCATCATATGCGTCAAGGAGAAATGCAGCTGCTTTGTAATCATCAAAATAAACATCTTTTAATGAGTCATTAACACGGAATGATTTTATCGCATTTGGAAATTTATTAACGTATTCCGGCTCTTCATTTCCATGAAACTGACAATATGTTAATTTTACAGATGCACCAATAGATTTTACCAATTGTAAATCTTCATTGACAAAAATACCTACGATAGATATTTTTCCACGAATTTTCTCAGCAATTTCTTTTGCTGCAATAGGATTGATATATCGTTTGCTTTGACGGAAAAAATTAAATCCAATAGCAGTAGCTCCAGCATCAATTACTGATACTGCATCGTCATAATTAGTAATGCCGCATATTTTAATAAAAAACGGCGTCATCGTACATTTCCTTGTGGCGTCAATAATTCATTCAGAGCCTTTCTCCTGTCCGGTTGTGCCATCAAATGTTCACCGACAAGAACTGCATCAAAACCTGCTTGGGATAAGCGTTCAATGGTATTAAAATTTTTGATACCGCTTTCGCTGACACCTATGCATGAATTTGGGATGAAATTTTTCAGTTGAAATGAAAGTTCAACATTCACAGTGAATGTTTGCAAATCCCGTCTATTAATTCCAATAATAGTAGCACCGGCATCCAGTGCACGTTCGATCTCCTGTTTTGTGTGGCATTCAACTAGTACGGCAAGAGAAAGTTCATTGGCAGTGCTTAGATACGAGCGGAGTTGAGTCTCGGTGAGCGCTGCAACGATAAGTAAGATTGCGTCAGCGCCAATTACTCGTGATTCATAGATTTGATATTCATCGACAATAAAATCTTTTCGGAGAATAGGAAGTGAGGAAGCATTCTTTGCGGCTAACACATAATCAGAATGACCCCTAAAATATTTCTCATCGGTTAATACGGAAAGCGCAGCCGCGCCTCCTTCCTTATATTCTCTTGCGATCTTCGATGGCTGAAAATCTTTTGTTATCAATCCTTTTGAAGGGGATGCTTTTTTTATCTCTGCAATGCATGCAAACCCGCTTTCTCCAGCATTTTTTAATGAATTCTCAAAATCTAATGTCGCATCTACCTGACATGCTTTTTCAATAATTTCATACCAACATACTATCAGTTTATGCTGCACAACCTCATTTTTTTTATATTCTAATATTTCTGATAACTTGTTATTCATGTTTTTGCTGTTTTTCTTTTTGACCGATCTTGATCTTCACTTGGCGGATTCGCCGTTCATTCTTTTTGATCACGATAAATGAGATATTTTCATATTTGATCTCTTCATGTAACTCAGGGATTCTTTCAACGAGCTTATGTAAAAAACCGCTGATTGTATCGTATTGATTATCTTCCGGAACGTCTGTCTTAAATCGGTCATTAAAATCATTGATGCTGATGCCACCATTGACAATAACCGATCCATCGCTCGTTGTTTCGAGTTCGCTTTGTTCTTCATCGTACTCGTCCCGTATATCTCCAACAATCTCTTCAACAATATCCTCTATGGTGATTATTCCTTCGGTGCCCCCAAACTCATCGATTACGATTGCCATATGTTGTCGATTTTTTTGGAGTTCCTTTAAAAGAACACTGATCTTTTTTGATTCAGGAACCATATACGCCGGACGAATAATATCCTGAAGGATGATCAGTTCTCGATGTTGAAACATACCGATAAGATCCTTTGTATAAATTACGCCAACGATATGATCTATTGATTCACGATAGATTGGTACGCGGGTAAATCCTTGATCGATCAACGACTGAACTATTTTTTCCCGCGGGGTATCGATGTCGACTGCAAAGACATCAGTTCTCGGCACCATCACTTCTTTAACAGTGGTATCGGTAAATTCCAAAATGCTTTTTATCAATTCATGTTCAGCTTTGTCGATAGCACCACTCCGCTCACCCTCTTCGAGAACTTGAATAACTTCCTTCTCAGAGATCTTTTTCGGCTGGGTTCGCTGATAAATACTCTCAAAAAACTTTTTAAGGAATGAACTATGTTTATTTTCTTCGGTCATTAATGATTCAAATCGCAATTACATTAAGTGTATCGTGTGAAAGCACCGGTCGTTGAATAGCAAAAATATTTGAATGAAGGTGTTCTATATTTTTTGTTCTTATGATCACTGAAGCCAAATCCCAATGCAGACACATCAAGTCCCGTTCTGCCGAGTATTTTAACCTTCATCATGAGTTTGTATAATCTCTTAATTGTTGAAGTTTCTTTTTTGCTTTCCCTGAATCAATTGCACTTTGGGCGATGGATACACCTTCTTGAATTGATTCCGCAATTCCTGAAAGATAAATGGCCGCTGCAGCGTTCAAAACTACAATATCACGCTGAGGTCCTTTCACTCCATTTAATATTGAATGTACAATTTGAGCATTTAATTCAATACTATCTCCAGATATCGCTGAAAGTGTAGAAGTTGGTATTCCAACAGATTCATTGGAAAACGTAAACGTCGAAATTTTACCATTATTTATTTCGGTCATTCTTGTTTCAGCAATGGTAGAAATTTCATCCAATCCACCAATTCCATGAACAACGAGTGCACGTTCAGTCCCCAGATCAAACAGCACTTCGGCCAAAATTTCAGTCAACGAGGGACGAAAAACTCCCATCAATTGCCGTTTAGCACCGGCAGGATTGGTCAATGGTCCAAGAACATTGAATACGGTTCTCATTCCCAATTCACGACGTACTGGCATTGCATACTTCATCGCTCCATGAAGCATCGGAGCAAAAAGAAATGCAATTCCCACTTCATCTAAACACAATTCAATTTTTTCTTTTGGAATTTCGATTTTAACTCCTAATGCTTTCAAAACGTCAGCACTGCCACATTTACTTGTGATTGCATAATTGCCATGTTTAGCAACAAAAGCTCCGGCTGCAGAAGATACAATAGCAGAAATTGTTGAGATATTGAATGTTCCCATCCCGTCTCCACCAGTGCCACATGTGTCAACAAGATTTTCATGTTTCGATTCAATTTTTGTAGCCATTTCACGCATTGCCTGAGCACATCCCGAAATTTCAGATGCTGTTTCCCCCTTTATTCGCAATGCAGTAAGAAAAGAGGAAATCAACGTATCATTCGATTTTCCAGACATGATTTCAATAACACATTCGTATGCTTCCTTTTTTGTCAGATTATTCTTTTCAACCAACGTATGTATTGCCTGTTGTATCATGTATAGAATTTACTCCAAAACGCGTTGATATTCAATAAAACCAATGAATTCTTTGCTATGTTTGAACTAATATATCACTCGTTCAAAAAACAATCCTTTTGACGGAGCAGCTTGACCGGCTTTTGAACGGTTTTTTGAGTTAATAATTTCTTGAAACTCATTTACTTGAGTAAATCCTCTTCCAACATTCACCATCGTTCCAACCAAAGCCCGAACCATTCCATACAGAAATCTATTTGCTCGAACGCGGTAAATGAGTTTATCCTCTTTTTCATACCATACCGATTCAAATATATGAGATCGGAAATGATCAACTTCTGTATCAGTCTTAGAGAATGATTGAAAGTCGTGTATTCCAAGAATCGAAGATGCAATCTCATTCATCTTTGCTATATCCAATGTATACCCAAGCTGCCAGCAATATTTTCGATCAATTGCCGATAATCTTTTTGAGATGAAATATTGATATTCTCTTTCTTTTGCACTATGTCTTGCAGAGAATTGTTCATCGACATTTTCTACAGAATGAACAACGATATCTTCAGGAAGCACACCATTCAGACTGCGGTGGATCTCTTTTTCAGTGATCAAACTTGAAAGAAAAAAATTCGCTACCTGACCTCTTGCATGAACTCCGCTATCAGTTCTCCCCGCACCAGTTAATTGAGTTTGGTCTTGAGTAATTTTTAAAATAGCATTCTCAATTTCTTCTTGAACTGATCTACCGTTTGGCTGTCGCTGCCAACCAACAAAATCGGTTCCATCATACTCAACTATTAACTTAATATTTCTCTTCATATTAAAAAGCCCCGCGTTGCGGGGCTTAATTTAAAATCTGTGGACAATTCGCAATGCTAATCCATCAGGCTTAAGCCCATCATTGATTATAGATGATTCAAGCCACCAAGAACCAAGATTATCATTCAACCGTTGATTATACAACCGCGTTAATCGAGCAGCGTTAATTGCACTNNTATTTAATACTCTTTCACTGGACACTCTAATTGCACGATATTCTTTTCTATTCTGGTCAGAATCCCATCTCCAATAATACCCTGCATTAACGTCATACACTTTTTCTAAACTCCGATCACGCAATTTTTTGTCGTTATAGTCATACGTATCGTTAAAATTTCCAAGATCAACGAAGAATTGATCTTGTTTTCCATTTGTTGATGCACCTGAATGAGAAGCTGCAAAATTTCTGGCATCAGTTTGAAGCCAGCTTCCATACTGCCGGAAGGAAATATATGTTAGCCACAGTCCTCCTTCAGCAATCAATGAATATTGACCTTGATCAAATCCATCAACGTACAACTCACCCATCCCCGGGAGCAATAACGAATACAACACCGCAGTAAATCCCGATTTCTTATTGACTGGATTTACTTCTTGTAGGTTCAGTGATCCGTTCACATTGAAGGGTGTTGAAAGCTCAGAACGAAAATGAAAAAGATTTTCTTGAGCAAACAATGTATTGTTTCCGAAAACATTAACGACAAATACCACTGCAATGAATAATTTCATACTACCTCGCTGGTGAAATATAATAGTTGATTAAAGTAGTATCAAGATTTTCGTTTATTCTCCTGCTATAATGTCGCAGAGTTTACAATTGGAAGCAATGGTTTAATTATGGTTTGGTTAGATTGTACACTGACAATCTCACCGTTACAAACATCATCCTGAACATCTCCAATTCGAACCATCGCAATTGAATTTTCTAACGTAGGATGATATGGAACTCTTACACGAACATAATTATCAGTATAGCCCGATAACATATTATCTTCAATCGAGCCTTCAATCAGCAACGGGCGAATTAGATCTTTTTGCGATCGATAGAATGCCGTTCGCTTCATTTGTCCAAGCACTCGTAACTGATCGCTGTGTGAATAACGAACTCGCGGCTCTATCCTTCCATCAAAATTGATCGATGGGGTATTTGGTCTTTCTGAATATGTGAATACATGAAGATAGCTGATTGGAAGTTCATGAACAAAATCAAAATTTTTTCTAAACAATTCCTCATTTTCACCAGGAAATCCAACGATAACATCTACGCCAATTCCTGCATTGGAAGATTTATCCCGGATGGAATGTATCAACTCATGATAATATTCCGATGTATAACGCCGACGCATGGACCGAAGAATTTCATTTGTACCATTTTGAAGCGGAATATGGAAGTGATCACAGATTTTTTCTGAAGCTAACCAAAAATCAACGAGTTCATCGCTCAGCAAATTTGGTTCTATAGAACTGACTCGTATCCGTTCAATTCCATCAACAGCATCTAATTTACGGAGTAAATTAATAAACGATGAATCTTCTTTTTTCCCAAAATCACCAACATTAACCCCAGTAAGAATAATTTCCTTATATCCCATTGCAACTAATTGACGAGCTTGTGAAACGCATGCTTCAATCGATTGACTTCTGCTTTCTCCGCGAGCCAAAGGTATAGTACAGAACGAACAATTAAAATCGCAGCCATCCTGTACTTTTAGGAATGCTCTCGTGCGATCATCTACTCCACCAGAAAACGCAGGACCAAAATCATTCACTGTTTCAATGGGCGAAACGAAAACTTTCGGTGCGGGTAATTTTTGAAAGGAATGTGTAAAATCAAACATCCGGAATTTTTCACTCGCACCAAGAACAATATCAACTCCATCAATTGATGCAATCACTTCCGGGTCAAGTTGTGCATAACATCCAATAACTGCAACAAAAGCATTCGGCGAAATTCGCATAGCACGACGGACAATCTGGCGGGCTTCCCTATCGGCACGCTCAGTTACAGAACATGTATTGATGACACAGACATCGGAATGTTCCGTAAACGGAACAATATCAAATCCACGTTCCTTAAACTGGCGTTCAAGTGCCGCAGTTTCAGCGTAGTTCAGTTTACAGCCCAATGTATAGAATGATGCTTTCATTAATTTTTGGAAAATAGAAATGCCGCTTGCCGGTAAAGCAAGCGGCACGTAGTGTTTCAGAGATTACTTCAATGAAGCTTCTTCATCCGCTGCTTTTTTCTCTTCAGCTGTCATCTCAACTGGAAGAGCGTCCTTCAGTGTGATCGGAGGAAGTTTATGTTCTGCAACATAATCATCAACAATTGATTGTTCTTTACCGCGGAGATATTCCACCACAGAAAGAACGATCTTCTTGCTTTCACCGTCAAATTCTATGACAGACATTGGAAGTTTATCCCCAATTTGAAATGCTTCAGCAAGATTTTTGATCGGTGTTTGTGATAATTGTGAAAGCGGAACAAAGCCGTCAACGCCA
>DMPG01000390.1 GCA_003456055.1 Bacteroidota bacterium
TTGCGCGAGAGTTCATACTTCATCAACTCATTGTCAATTGCCAGCCGTCGATGTTCTAATGCGCGTTGTACCGTTGCGAGAAGTTCGTCTCGATTGTACGGCTTCCCCACAAAATCATATGCACCGAGTTTCGTCGCTTCAATGGCGGTCTTTACATCGGCATAATTGGAGAGCATGATAACATGCGTTGTGGGATGATGCTCGTTGATGAATTTTAATACTTCCATTCCATCAACACGCGGCATTTTTACATCCAGCAGTACAACATCAAACGGGCGCTGCTGCAATGCATTGATGGCTGCAACGCCATCTTCTGCGGTATAGATTTCAAATTTTTTTTGTTCGGAGAGTTCTTCTTTAAGGAGAAAACAAACACTAGGCTCATCATCAACAATAAGAATAATACTATTGCGAACCATTGGTTCTGCCTTTACTTCGGGAAAAAAAATCAGGAATGATTATTCTGCAGAAAGTACTCGCTCAATTGTTGTGAGCAGATCGACCAGATCGTATGGTTTACTGACGAAATCTTCCGCTCCGAGTTTTTTTGATTCGATAGCATTTTTTAGATCGGCAAAACCGGTAAGCATGATAACCTTGGTATCCGGTTTTTTTCCTTTGATGAATTTCAATACTTCAAACCCATCAACACGCGGCATTTTTATATCCAGAAGGACAAGATGAAAAGATTTTTGTTCAAGGATTGAGATCGCTTCATCACCATCGGCTGCTGATACAACAGAATAACCTTCTCCCTGTAGTTCACTGCTGAGAACATTACGAAGTGCATCTTCATCATCTACAACAAGTATATTAAAAGGCTGTGCCATAAGTTTCCTCGGAAAAAGTTTTGATATCGTCTTCAATTAACAATACCGATGAAATAATACCCAAACGCGGTTAAAAAATCAACAACAAAGTTATTATAAGTCTCAAAATCTTGCTCATTCTGCAATCTTCTTGTATCTTACTCTATATATGGACATTAAAGCATACGCAAAAATTAATTTGGGACTGTATATTGTCGGGAAAAGACCGGACGGTTTTCACGACATAGAGACCATATTTCACCATATTGACCTTTTTGATGAGCTTCATCTGTCCACCGCTGATACGATTGCGATCTCCTGCTCGGACCCAAGAATTCCTACCGACAGTATTAATTTATGTTGGAAAGCGGCAGAATTACTCCAAAATGAACTCGGAATTACCAACGGAGTGAACATTGCCATTACAAAAAATATACCCATTGGAGCAGGATTAGGAGGCGGCAGCAGTGATGCTGCTGCTATCTTACGATTTTTACCAAAACTATGGAACATCAACGTTCAACCATCTGTTGTAAAAAAAATTGCTTTAAAACTTGGTTCCGATGTTTCGTTTTTTCTTTCAGACTCATCAGCCTATGCTGAAGGTCGCGGTGAGATATTGCAAGAAATTGCTTTGTCGCTTCCGTATTGGATCGTTCTGGTCAATCCACGGATTCATGTTTCAACTCCATGGGCGTATAATATTTTATCTAAAANNGAATGGGGTATTCCCTGTTCGACAACGATTGTTCGACCAATTCACTCACTCTCCGATCCAAACGATTTTAGATTCTAACAATGACTTTGAAGATGTGGTCTTCAAGGAATTCCCAAAAATAAAAAGGATCAAAGATCAGATGGCAGAATTTGGGTCTGTCGTATCATTAATGTCCGGCAGCGGATCATCGGTGTTTGGATTATTCGAGAATGAACATTCCGCACAATCGGCAATTGAATTTTTCAAGAAAGAACATTTTGTTCATCTTACAAAACCGTATTTTAGTCCGAAGCCTCAATGAAAAAAAATTTCTTTTTTTTCCTGTCAACAATCCAATATCTGCTTTTTGCACAAAATGTTGATTCCCTTTCTGTAAAAGTAGATTCCCTTTCTGCAAAAAAAGATACCCTTTCTATCGTTGCTCAAGATTCGGTCATACGGGTAAACCCGATCCCGGAACTTGGGACAATGGAACCATTCGGAGATTCCTCGCTCATCATTTCTCATAAAGAAATAACTTTTCAAGAGTATCGTTCGTTGTATGATATTATCGGTTCTCAACCCGGAATGTTCCTTCGCGACCTTGGAAGTCCGGGGCAAAAAAATCAATTAGTATCCGGCGGACTTGATGATAAAAACATTGCGGTCTTCATCGATGGAATTCCGTACAACGATTATTACACGGGTAGTTACAATCTATGGAATATTCCGGTTGATGCAATTGAACGGATAGAATTTATTACAGGAACCAATGCAATGTTTTACGACGGCAAATCGGCGGGAGGAGCCATCAACATCGTTACGAAAAACTTCAACAATAATAGAGCAGTAACCCACCTTCGGTACAGTCAGGGAGTTACCGGATATACTCACACCGATGCAATGTTTGCGCAGAATATTGCGAATGGAATGAACCTTTCATTTGCTCTTGCTCATTACGGTTTTGGGTCAAATAAGGAGAACCAAAAATACCGCGGACGTTTCATCAACTCCAATGACGATGCATGGAATATCCGATCAAAGCTTCGATATAATCTAACGGACTGGTTCAATCTCTCATTCTCGTATTTTTATAATAAGACGTGGACCGGATTACATGGAGGCGTTGATTATTATAATACCACAAGCCTCTTTGATGGTTTAGAAGCATCTGTTGAAAATTTTGAATCCTATGAAAAATTGTATTCAAACAATTACCATCTTACTGCGGCGTTTTATCCTTATGAGGATTCGACTTTTCTAACAACTATTTCTGTCTATTCGTCTGACAAATTACGAGAATATAGAAATGAGGAAAACCGGAATTCTTTTTTTGCGACCGACAGCATTTTCCAAAAAAGGGACTTCACAACGGCAACAAAAGGAGTAAAATTGAGCTTTGTCTCTCAATATTCTGATATCCGTTTTTTGGGCTATGCCGATCTCGCTAGAATTCAAACGACCGATATCATCACCGCAGGATTAAAAAGCGAGATATTCCGCTCGTCGTTCTTCGTACTTTCGCCATTTGCA
>DMPG01000267.1:0-2701 GCA_003456055.1 Bacteroidota bacterium
GAGAAGAATGCTTGCGCTTCCCCACGGTGCCGCCGATACTGCAGTCATTTGTGTTGAAAGTGTTTCCGATTCATCATCGCTGTCGATCATATCAACAACCGAATGTCCTGGAAGGAACGGAACAAGATGTTTCGCCACACAGATCGGTCCCATTCCCGGTCCGCCGCCGCCGTGAGGAATGCAGAATGTCTTATGCAGATTCAAATGGCAAACATCCGCGCCGATGCGGGCAGGACTGGTCAATCCAACCTGCGCGTTCATGTTCGCACCGTCCATATACACTTGTCCGCCGTTCTTGTGGATGATCGTACACATTTCCTGAATGCTTTCTTCAAACACGCCGTGCGTTGAAGGATATGTTACCATCAAGCAGGCAAGATTTGCTTTGTGCTGTTCCGCTTTCGCTTTCAGATCTTCTACTTCAACATTGCCGCGTTCGTCGCACTTTACAACAACAACCTGCATTCCTGCCATTACTGCACTTGCAGGATTCGTTCCGTGCGCAGAGGAAGGAATCAATGCTATATTGCGGTGAGATTCTTTTTTGTGTTTGAAATATTCACGGATAACGAGCAGTCCGGTATATTCTCCCTGCGCTCCTGCGTTCGGCTGAAGCGACACACCTGCAAATCCGGTGATCTCTTTCAGATCGTTGGAAAGCTCTTCAAAGATCTGCGTGTACCCCATCGCTTGTTCGCGCGGTGCAAAAGGATGAAGCGCACCAAATTCCGGCATTGTTACCGGAAGCATTTCCGTTGTTGCATTCAATTTCATGGTGCACGAGCCGAGCCGGATCATGGAGAAGTTCAGCGAAAGATCTTTCATCTCCAGCGCGTGAATGTAACGAAGCATTTCATGTTCGTTATGATGCGAATTAAAAACAGGATGCGTCATAAAATCGCTGGTGCGGATGAATTTTTTCTCCCATTCCATTTGCAGATTCTTTGACAATTCTGCAACCGAAACCACTTTGCTTTTGATCGATGCAAAAATAGAAAGCAGCGTTTCAACTTCTTTCAACGTTGTTGTTTCATCCATTGACACACCGACCGTTGTATCGTTGATTCTTCGCAGATTCATCAGTGCACCGGCCGCGCGGTTGATAACGGAGTTTGTTGCTGTTCCTGTTTCAATTTTCAATGTGTCAAAATATATTTCGTTGGTTTGCTCAAAGCCGAGTTTTTTCAATCCTTTGTCCAACACTTTTGTAAGACCATGGACGCGATTCGCGATCTTCTTCAATCCATCAGATCCGTGATAGACACCGTACATACTCGCCATAATTGCAAGAAGCACTTGCGCCGTGCAGATATTGCTCGTTGCTTTTTCGCGGCGGATATGCTGCTCGCGCGTTTGCAGTGCCATGCGGAATGCCTGATTTCCATGCGAGTCGATCGAAACACCGATGATGCGTCCCGGCATTACCCGTTTGTATTCGTCTTTGGTTGCAAGAAATGCTGCGTGCGGTCCGCCATAACCCATTGGAACGCCGAACCTCTGTGCACTTCCGACAACAATGTCGGCACCAAATTCTCCGGGGGGAGTCAGAATTGTCAATGCAAGAATATCTGCTGCAACACCAACGAGGACATTGTTCGATTTTGCGGTCGCACAGAATTCCGAATAATCATAAATTGCTCCGTTTCCCGCAGGATACTGCAGCAGTGCGCCGAATATTTTATCGGTGAACTTTACCGTACGGTGATCGCCGATAACGATTTCAATTCCAAGAGGAAATGCTCTGGTCTTCAACACATCGATCGTCTGCGGAAAACATTCTTCCGACACAAAGAATTGATTTCCTTTCTTATCGTGATTCGCTGAATACATCATGAACATCGCTTCTGCTGCCGCAGTCCCTTCGTCCAGCAACGAAGCATTGGCGATCTGCATTCCGGTAAGTTCGATCACCATCGTTTGATAATTAAGGAGTGCTTCAAGTCTGCCTTGCGCAATTTCTGCCTGATACGGAGTGTAAGCCGTGTACCAACCCGGATTCTCCAGAATATTTCTTTGGATCACTTGCGGAACGATCGTTCCGTAATATCCTGCACCAATGAACGATTTGAATATTTTATTCCGTGATGCGATTCCGCGTATATGATTAATGACCTCAAATTCGGTCATCGGTTTTGCAAGGTTCATCGGCGATTCAAGCCGGATGTGCGGGGGAACTGTCTGATCGATCAACGCATCCAACGATGCAACGCCGATCTCTTTCAGCATCTGTTTTGTTTCTTCTTCGTTCGGACCAATATGCCGCGGTTCAAAAATGTCTGTAGGATTGATGTTGAGAGTCATGGGTTTTAGTAATTAGTAAAAATAAAAAATAAATTTAGTTTTGTGTTTTGAGGTTTGAGATTCGGGTTTTGAGACTTAAAATTCAAATCTCGAAACTCGAATCCTCTAAGGTTTTTTTCAATCGCTCCACCGCTTCTTCCGCTGCTGCCTGCTCCGCTTCTTTCTTATTTTTCCCGACTCCCGATCCGAAGATCTCCGCCCCGAGCATCACTTGAACAGTAAATGTACGGTCGTGATCGGGTCCTTCTTCTTTGGTCGTTTGATAGCGGGGAATTCCGGATCCACGTGCCTGCGAAAGTTCGAGCAGTTCGCTTTTATAATTATGATCGCTTGTTGTTAAATAATCGTTGTTCAATGCTGAGGTTAATTGTTCCAGAACGAATTTTTTTGCCTGCTCAAA
>DMPG01000267.1:2761-4520 GCA_003456055.1 Bacteroidota bacterium
CGAAGATTGATCTCTTTTGCGCAATACGCCAATGCCTTTCTGTTTACCAGCCGCGCGCGAAGAATCGTCAATTCCCCTTCTTCTTTTTCCGGATGATTCATAAAGAGATATTCCGCAACGACAAAATTCAGGATCGAATCTCCTAAAAACTCCAAGCGTTCGTTCGATGCCAATCCGTTAAAATGTGCGACGGGGATGAATGACCGATGAACAAGTGCGCTGACGAAATAATCTTTGTTGCGAATGGTATAACGCAGCGCAGATTCCAATTGGTTCCAGTCAACGCGGGGATACAGTGCGTGGAGTTCCTGGACTTTTGAGCCGAAAAGCGATGATAAATATTGACGAAACCGCGATAGAACCACAATCAGTAAGTATTGGTGAAGATTTAATTAATTACTGAAAATATAAGGAAATTTGAGGAAAGTTGCCTGATGTACAGAAAAGAGTTACACGCTTTTAATTTATTTCTTCGGTCTCTTCGCAAGTGCTGGTTTTGTTACTTTCATCAGATCGTGTGCACCGGGAATTTCAAATTCTATTTTCTCGATCATCTCCGGCGATTCTTCGCTTTTATTGGTAACCGGAAATGCCGTCATTTTCTCTGCGGAATACGGTATAAGAAGCGTATTTAAAAATTCGATATCATTCATTCCCCTATCCAGCCACACATCAAAGTTCTTTTGGTCGAGAATGACCGGCATTCGTTCATGGATTCCGGAGATCAATTGGTTTGCCGATGTAGTGATGATAGTGTACGTTGGGAATTCTTCTCCTGCACCATTCTTCCATACGGAAAATAATCCTGCCATCATAAATGGTGAATGATCCTTCATACTAATAAACATCTTATGCTTTTGCTCGACTGTTTTCGGTTTTCCATTTACTTCCTTTTCAACTGTATATTTTTTCCATTCAAAAAATCCATCGGCGGGAACAAGACAGCGAGCGTTCTTATAATACGGTAGATATAATTTGCTTGCATGCAGCGTCTCCGATTTTGCGTTAAATGTGGAGAACTCCGATTTGCCATCTTTGCTCCAATGCGGCACCAAACCCCAGCGCATTAACAGAACCTGATATTTATTATCCCGCTGTGCAACAATTGGCATGAGGTTAGTTGGTCGTGCATCATATTTTGGAAGAACATCAAATTCTCTCCCCTCATTTCGCCACGTTTGCAGCTGTGCCGAGACTGCAAACATCACTCTCCCATCGATAAGAACGTAACGACCACACATAATTTTATCTGAATATAAATGTGATGAATAGAAAAACGTGGAGAAATGTAAGAAGAATTCTAATAATGCGAAACGGAGATTTAGAACGGGTTACTTCCTGCTCTAAACGTCAGTCATTCACCTAAAGCACATACGCATCCCATACCGCCTTGGCAATATCAGCAATGATCTCTTCACGTATAATTTCTTTAGCGTTTGAATCAGAAACAAACACAACAATTGCAATAGGCATTTTATTCGGCAGGATCACGATTCCAACATCGTTTGTAGCGGCAGTGAGTCCATTTTCATTTGTGCCGGATGAGCCGGTCTTGTGGCCAACAATGGTCCCTTCCGGAAGTTTTCCTTTAAGTCTTTTTGCTCCGGTAGTGGTTTTCACCATTACGTTCCAAAGATATTCTCTACTTTTTTGAAAGAGAATACTGTCCCGATAAAATTTGGCAAGCAGCTTCGCCATAGCATACGGAGAGCTGTAATTTCGGTATTGAATATTCCAGTCTGTATGCATTTCCTCTTCG
>DMPG01000384.1:0-1836 GCA_003456055.1 Bacteroidota bacterium
CATTGATGACTCCGGAGAAAAAAGATCCTGCTCCTGAACCACAGGCTAATTAATTTCACACGAAATAACTCATCCCCAACATTTCGTTGGGGATTTTTTTTATTATGGATACAATAGTTTCTACAGCAAAATATTTAAATGGGGAGATAACGGTTCCTGGAGATAAATCCATATCTCATCGCTCAGTGATGATTGGTGCAATATCTGAAGGTGTAACTGAAATTACTGGCTTCCTAAAAGCAGCTGATCCACTCAGTACGATTTCTTGTTTTCACTCCTTGGGAGTAGAACATAAATTTGATGGTGATAAATTGTTTGTTTACGGAAAAGGTCTTAATGGATTAAAGCATTCATCAACCTTACTCGATGCAGGAAATTCTGGAACAACAATTCGGTTAATGTCGGGAATCCTCGCTGGTCAAAAATTCTCAACCAAAATATCTGGTGATCAGTACCTCCTCAAACGACCGATGAAACGTATCATCGATCCATTGGTAAAGATGGGTGCACATATTACTGCCTCAGAAAAATTCACAGCTCCGCTTACCATTCAATTCGTGGAATCTCTAAAAGCAATTGATTACGAACTACCAATTGCAAGCGCACAGGTTAAATCCGCTGTTCTGTTTGCAGGACTATATGCGGATGGAACAACAAGAGTAATTGAACACGAACCATCACGCGACCACACTGAACGAATGTTGAACCTGAGATCTGAAAAAGAAAATGGAAAGATAGTTATTTCAATCAACGGCGGAATGAAATTAGAAGCAAAACAATTTGTAGTTCCAAGTGATCCTTCATCTGCAGCTTTTTTTATCGTTGCTGGTTTATTGGTTCCAAATTCCGAGATTAAAATCATCAATGTTGGTATGAATCCAACGAGAATTGGATTTCTTTCTATTCTCAAACAACTTGGTGCAGATATTATTTTTGAAAATGAAAGAACAATTGGCGGAGAACCCATTGCGGATATTATTGTAAAGAGTTCTATTCTAAAATCAAATTGCATTTTAGAGGGTGACCTCATTCCAAACATCATTGATGAAATACCAATTCTCTCAATTCCAGCAGCAAATGCAGTAGGAAAATTTGAAATTCGTGATGCACAGGATTTGCGAAATAAAGAAACTGATCGCATTGCAGCGATCTGTTTTAATCTTCGAAAAATGGGACTTGATGTTGAAGAATACAACGACGGGTTTGCTTTTGAGTCAAAAAAGGACTTACTTTCATCTGAGTTTAATAGCTTCGACGATCATAGGATAGCAATGGCGTTCGGTATTGCTGCTTTAGCTTTACATGGAGATTCAAAAATTCTGAATTCAGAATGCGTCTCAATTTCTTTCCCAACATTTTGGGAAAGTGTTAAAACATTGCAAAGATAGGAGCAAACTGTGGCAAACGTAATTCTTGATAATTTAAAAAAGGAATATGAAGGCGGAGTTCTTGCTGTAAAAGGAGTTTCGGTAGAAGTTAAAGATAAAGAGTTTGTTGTTCTTGTCGGACCTTCCGGATGCGGAAAATCTACTACACTGCGGATGATCGCTGGATTAGAAGATATTTCCAGCGGTACATTGACTATCGATGGTAAAATTGTAAACGATGTTCCGCCAAAAGATAGAGATATTGCAATGGTTTTTCAGAATTATGCGCTTTATCCGCACATGACGGTNNAGATAGAGATATTGCAATGGTTTTCCAAAACTATGCATTATATCCCCATATGAGTGTGTACGAGAATATGGCGTTTGGTTTGAAACTGAGGAAATTCCCGAAAGAGGAAATCGACAAACGAGTTCGTGAAGCAGCCAAAATATTAAGTATTGAGGAATA
>DMPG01000384.1:1843-6799 GCA_003456055.1 Bacteroidota bacterium
CGTGCTATCGTTCGAAAACCAAAAGTATTTTTATTTGACGAGCCGCTTTCCAATCTCGATGCAAAGATGCGCGTTCAAATGCGAACAGAGATCTCAAAACTTCATCAGCGTCTTGATGCAACTATGATCTATGTAACGCACGATCAAACCGAAGCAATGACAATGGGAGACAGAATTGTTGTCATGAAGGATGGTAATGTTATGCAGATCGATACACCGCTTAATCTGTATAACTATCCAACGAATAAGTTTGTAGCCGGTTTTATCGGAAGTCCATCAATGAATTTTCTGGATGGTACAATTTCAAAGAATGGAACGATGAAGTTTTCAGAGAAGGGTTCGCAGTTAAGCGTTGATATTCCAAAAGAAATGCAAAAATTATTAGCTCCATTTATCGATAAGGAAATCTGGCTTGGAATTCGACCAGAGCATATTTCAGCTGTGAGATCAAAATCATCGAGAATAAATGCCAATGTTGAAGTTGTTGAACCGATGGGAAATGAGATATTTGCATATGTTACTTGTGGTGTTGCTCAGCTTGTGGCAAGAATGACTCCGTCAGTAATGCAATCAGGTGAAAAGAAAGATTTTTCGTTTGATATGAGCAAAGCTCACTTCTTTGATAAAACTTTAGAAAACGTTATTAAATAATTCGTAACTCTTAAAATAAAAAACCATACTTTGAGACAGTATGGTTTTTTTATTTTAAATATTTAAGTATATCAAATTGTGATCACCTGATGTTGAAATTTATCAATAACTATCTCATTTGAAACCCACTTTACAAAATCAGGTCCGTATTTATTAAGGTATTGAATAACGCTGAACTCTCGTTCTTGAAAATTTTCATTTGGGAAAATATTCAGCGATGCTTTTTTGATCTGTTTTAACGATACTTCTTCTTTTTGTTGTTGGGCTTTTTGTGTTTTTTGTTTCAATACTTCCAATTGCTGTTGGAATTTGCTCAAAGTTCCATCAATTGTTCCGTTCAAGGTTGGATCGATTTGTTGAATACCAAACCGAGCTTCATTGACTGCGTCGTTTACCTTATTTACAAGCGACTCAAATAATGTATCAACTTTGACTTCGGATACTTGTTCCGATACTTTGCTTAATACCGACTCAACCTCACCAAAAAGGTCTTCAACTTCTAATGAGTATTTCTCTAAAATCTTTTTGATTTTTTCCTCTATCAAAGTAACACTGGCTCGAGGATATATAATTGGCATCGCAACATTAAAATATTCATAAACAGGTTTTAGTTGAGCAAAATATGCAATTTCACCGGGTCCTCCAATATAGGTAATCGTAGGTAATAATGTATCTTGACACAAAGGACGCATTACAACGTTAGGGGAGAGAAGTTCCGGCGTGTTTACTGCAATAGCTAGTAGTTCTTCTTTTGTAAATCTCTGGCGCAGATTTTTGAGATAATAATCACCACTATCTGACGGTTCAATTAAATGTCTGCCTCCTTTGTGGAACATAAACAAATTTAATGCTTTGGCTTTGATCTGAGCATGATAATGTTCTTCTAATTCAACACTTTTTTGAATGACCAATTTTGAAGTTTGAGAATTAGAATTGATCTCGTTGACAAAAAGAGGGGATAAAACTTTTTTTAATTCAGGTTGATTTGTGTTTATGAAAATTAGTCCCGAATCTTCATAAACATGGTTAAAGAATCCTGCAAATGCTTTCAAGAATGTATTCCCTTTGGAATAATATCCTCTCATTAATTTGAATAATGCTTCTGAATAATCCGTCTTAGGAAGTGTAGATTCTATCGTTAGGAAGAACTGCTCAATATGTTCATCAAAGTTGATGTTTCCAGTCGCACCAATATTCCGTTCCAGTGGTTTTCCGCCTATTAAATATTCTACCGAAGAAAATTCATTGTTCGAATTTAAATATTTTGTTTTATACATCTCGTCAAAATCATGATCTTCACCTTCAAGCCAGAACACCGGAACAAAATTGTAATCAGGAAAATCTTGAGAAAGTTTATTGGCTAATTTTACGGTTGTAATTGCCTTATAAATTGTATAAAGAGGACCGCCAAAAAAACCGAGCTGCTGTCCGGTAACTACGGCAAAAGTATTATCATCCCCTAATAAATCAATATTTGCCAGTGTTTTAATACCGCTTTGAAATTCACGATTTTGATTATTAAGGACACGATGGAGAATCGTACGTTCAAATTTTCGTTGCTGTAGTTCCTTTATTTTTGTTTCCCAAGTATACTTATCATTATAATTTCCAGAATAGAATTTGGAAATTTTTTCGAAATTTGTGTTGTAATCGGCATATAGATCTGTTGCAACTTCCCGATCTACTAATTTGTGATAATTGATCAATTCCATATAATCCAATATTTTAAAATTTTATTCAATATACGTTCAATTCAAACCATAATCAATGAAGCATTGTAATCATTGATTTTAGAAGAATCTTGTAATATATTGCTATAGGAAAATGTCTAAACTTTTAGGTAAAATAGCTATAGTTTCAGGGGGAACCGGAGCACTTGGGAGAGTAGTTGTTGAACATTTATTATCAGCCGGAGCAGTTGTTATTGCGACCATGACTGACAACAATAACTCACGCGATTTCTTGCGTGAAAAACAAAAACAACATCAATCAATTCAAGGTTTTGTCGTAAATGTTACTTTAGAAAGTTCGGTGAAAAAATTTTATGCCGATGTACTCTCGAAGCATCCAAAAATTGATATTCTATGTAATCTGGTTGGGGGAGTCGGTCAAAAAAAATTTATTGAAGAAATTTCACTAGATGAATGGAATGTAATGATTGATCTAAATCTGAAGTCTTGTTTTTTGATGATGAGAGAGACAATCTCATCAATGAAAAGAAATGGGTTTGGAAGAATCATTAATATCGCAGCAATGCCGGGGGTTTCACCCGAAGCAAAACGAGGTGGATATGAAGTTGCAAAAGCCGGAGTTATTTCTTTAACAAAAACAGCAGCTGAAGAAGTCAAGGATTTTGAAAATATTACCGTTAATGCAATTGCACCAAGTATTATTTTAACGGAAGAAAATAAGAAATGGGGTACAGCGAAAGATTTTGAGAAATGGGTCTCGCCGGAACAAATTTCAGAGATGATACTCCATCTTTGTTCTGAGAGTGGACGTGCTATTAATGGACAAATTATTCAAATGTATGGTAGGTTATAATTATGGGACTAAAAGAAATTTTAAGTGAAGATCTGAAGAATTCTATGAAATCAGGCGACAAAATGCGGACTGAGACGTTACGTATGATTCGAGCTCAAATTCTGGAATTTGAAAAAAGCGGTGCAGGCCGCGAAATGAATGCCGATGATGATATGAAGATTTTACTATCTTCTGTAAAGAAAAGAAGAGATTCGATCGAAATGTATGAAAAAGCAAACCGTCCTGATCTGGTGGAAAAAGAAATGAAAGAAATTGAAATTGTTCAAGCGTATTTGCCGAAACAAATGAGCAAAGAAGAAGCTGAATTAATTATCGCAAAGATCATTCTCGATTCAGGTGCAACTACATCAAAGGATTTAGGAAAAGTTATGCCTTTAATTATGAAAGAGCTAAAAGGTAAACTGGATGGTAAATTGATCAACGAAATTGTTAAACTAAAACTTTCATAATATGACATTAATTGATATTGTAATCGGAATGCTCTTAATTTTATTTATGGGTTCTGGATACAGAGCTGGATTCGTAAAAAAAATGATCGGCATTATTTGTTTAATTTTAGCATTGGTGTTAGCAACAAAATTCTCTGCAGATGTGAATGAATTATTATTTGAAACAACAGGAATATCCGGAAGAACTGGCTTTATGATTTCTTTCCTTGTAATTGTTGTATCAATTACCCTTTTTCAATCAATTCTATATCGAGTATTGATCAACGACATGGTTGATTCAATGTTGAATAAGATATTAGGATTGTTTGTTGGAGTTATCGAAGGATGCTTATTCATTAGTATTGGATTAATTGTTTTAAGTGTTTATTTACACTTACCTAGTGAAGGAACAAAAGCAAATTCTGAACTCTACAAACCAATGAAAAATTTTGCTCCATTGGTTTTTGATCAGGTAAATACATTTTTACCTGAATCAGAGGATTTCTATCAACAGATCCTGAAATTTGCAGCGGAAGAGATGAATAAGATGGAGAAGAAATAACGACGTATGAGTCATTTTGACGCTGCCGCCGATAAATTAGAACTACAGAAAATCCTTCACAGAATACAATTGTACGCCTCGTCCGACCTTGGTAAAGAAGCTGCAGAATCCATCGAACCCATTTCTGATCTAGAAACAATTTCAAAAGAACATAACCGTGTCTCGGAGATGAAACGAGTCTTAGAAGGAGAAGGTTCATTCCCGATCGATGGTATTAAGGATATACGTCCTGCGCTGCAGCAATCGACAATTGAAAATAATATTCTTTCACCGCGAGATCTGTTGAATATTTCCTCGACATTTCAAACAGGTCGAAATATTAAATTGTTTATTGAAAAACGTAGAGAGTATTTGATGCAGTTGATTGAACTAAGCTCTTCTATTTCAATATTTAAGGAGATTGAGTTCAATATTAGTCAAGCAATCGATGATAACGCTCAAGTGAAAGACACAGCAAGCAAAGAGTTGCGTTCAATTCGACAATCAATCGTTGACAAGCAAAATTCTATACGACGAGCATTAGAGAAAATATTGCGAGCGACTGCAGAACAAGGGAAGGTCCGTGACGAAATCGTTACTACACGCGATGGACGGATGGTGATTCCAATTAAATCTGAGTTAAAGAATAGATTTCCTGGATTCATCCATAGCGCATCATCATCTGGACAAACTGTCTTTATTGAGCCTTCTGAAACTCTAACTCTTAACAATGAGATCACTGAACTGTTCTTCAAAGAACAACGTGAAGTTGAAAGAATTCTTCGACAACTC
>DMPG01000384.1:6895-7065 GCA_003456055.1 Bacteroidota bacterium
TGTTATCACCCAATTTTGTTGCTGCGACATGACAGGAAAATGGTCGTTCCTTTAAACATTGAAGTTGGAAACAAGTTCAATACGCTTTTGATTACGGGTCCGAATGCAGGGGGAAAGTCTGTAGCATTAAAAGCAATTGGCATTCTGTCCCTAATGGTACAATCCGGAAT
>DMPG01000052.1 GCA_003456055.1 Bacteroidota bacterium
TTCAATCCTTCAACAACAATTTCATTTGCCGTTGCCGAACAAGCTATGGTTACAGTAACAGTGTATGATGTTTTGGGTAGAGAGGCTCAAACAATCGTTAATGAAGACCTTTCAGCAGGATACTATACCATACGATGGCGCGCTGAGAATATGTCCGCNNTAGTTGCACAGAGGGCTGACAAACAACAACCCTTCATACAGTTGAAGAAAATGATATTACTCAAATAATGCAACGATATCTAACCATAGTGATCGTTATTATTGCAGCATTCTCTGGATGTCAGAAATTTGATTTCAAAAATCCTGTTGATACATCTCTGCAGTTACAAGCACCGTCCAATGTTCAGATCATATCTCTCACGGAGTATTCCGCTCAATTATCGTGGACCGACGAAAACGCCTTTACATCCGAACAACGGAACAATGTGAAGATCGAGTTTGAACAACGGACAGATAGTTCCATTTTCTCGCCGGTACTGCAAACAAGTATCGATTCGTCAATTGTTACCGTTCAGGGATCGTTCAGCACGTCAGCAAAATATTATTTTCGGGCAAGACTCATTGCCGGAACAAATATTTCACACTATTCTTCTACTGTTTCATCCGAACTTATTTTTAATGCACCGGAAAACGTGCAATTACAATGGCATGCCGATACAGCAGTCGTTCTTCAATGGAGCAATACAAATCCTTTTATCACTCATTTTGAGATCGAACAAAGTATCAATGGTTCTCCATTTGTACTTCGGCAAACTGTTTCAAAAGATACCGTAACGGTTTGTATTAATGATAAATTTTTAGACCAGGTAGTTTATTCCTATCGCATTCGTGGACGCTCTGCCAATAATGTCTCCCCGTTCACTTCCTCTGTGTCATCGGAGCTTGTCTTTAACGCTCCGGAGAATGTGCAATTACACAGTTATGCTGATACGGCTGTCGTTCTTCAATGGAAAAATTCAAATCCTTATATTACTCAATTTGAAATTGAACAAAGCATTAATGGTTCTCCATTTGTGCTTCGACAAAAAATTTCCAAGGATACAACGGCCTTTCTCATAACAGATGTTTTCATTGACCATAGTTCATATTCCTATCGCATTCGCGGCCGTTCGGCAAATAACGTAACTCCGTATTCCGTGGCTGTAACGCATAATGCTCTGTTGGAGCAACCGANNCCGACTAACCTTACAACAAAGCATCTCACTACAAATACCATTGAACTTCGATGGAGTGATAATTCCTCCTATGAAAAAGATTTTGTTATTGAGCGTAAAATAAATAGTGATAGTTTTGTTCAGATTGGTACCGTTAGTGCAAACACAACAACTTTTACAGATATCGGATTAGATTTTTCTCAACGATATGAATATCGCGTTCGCGCTCGTTCCGGATATAATGTGATGAATGTTTCGCAAAGCATTGCAATTAGGTATACAATGAAAGATGTTGGACTGTTCAAATCATTATCCGGACATTCAAGCGCTGTGTACGCAATGGCCATTCATTCAAATAATAATCTATTTGCCAGCGGAAGCGGTGATAAAACCATCAAACTTTGGGACGCGAACGGAACATTTCTTCGGACATTGTCAGGTCATACCGGTCAAGTGTACGCAGTAGCATTTAGTCCCGATGGTCAATGGCTTGTGAGCGGAAGTTTAGATAAAACCGTAAAAATCTGGCGCGTGTCTGATGGTACGGTACTGTTCACACTGAGCGGACACACGAGTGCGGTGTATGCGGTTAGCGTGAGTCCTGATGGACAGATAATTGCAAGTGCCAGTTTTGATAAGACCGTGCGGCTCTGGAGTGCAGTTGATGGGAAATTTATTCGAACGTTAAGCGGACACACACAGGGAATTTATTCTGTTACATTCTCTCCCAATGGATCGTACATTGCCAGCGGAGGAATTGATCGAACAATAAAAGTCTGGAATGTTGCTGATGGCACAATAGTGTGGAATCTTGCAGGACATACGAATACCATTACCGCCCTTTCCTTCACGCCAGATGGAAACACGTTGTTGAGCGGAAGCTATGATAACAGCATTAAACTTTGGCGTATGACCAACGGATCAGTCATTCGTTCTGTTCAAAGCGATTCTAATTCAGTAAGTTCACTGGCATTAAGTATCGACGGACGGTTATTGCTTTGTGGAAATATTCAAGAGAATTTTAAAATATGGAACATGGATAATTATAATCTCATTCAAACAACATATGCTCACACTGATGCTGTTAATGCAATTGCCGTCCATTCCACGATGCAATGGTTTGTAACCGGAGGAGGCGATGCTTTAGTGAAACTCTGGAGAGTTAATAATGAATGGGTAAAAGAATGATGCCGTGGAAACAAATATTGCAGGTATTTTTTTGTGTCGGTGCATTATTTGCACAGAATAATTTACCGGAGAAAAATACTCTTCCCGTCTTACCGTCAATTCTTCATATTACATCGGCACCAAGCGGAGCAAAAGTTTACATTAACAATTCTTTTGTCGGGATGACTCCATTTCAAGAAGAAATGAAAATTGGTTCCTACAAAGTTTCGGTAAAAAAGGAACTCTATTCGGAAGATTCCGCCGAAATTGTAGTAGCGGCTGCTGAAATTAAAGCCCATGCTTTTACATTACAACCAAAATTTGGAATCATTGAGGTAATCACCGCACCGGAACCCGGCGCAAATGTTTATCTTAATAATATCCTTGTTGGACATACACCGTACATCAGTCAGCAATTACCCGAAGGAGAATACACCGTACGATTTACAAAACATCTTTATAAAACCCATGAAGAGAATTTTTTCCTTACCGCCGGTAAAACAGATCGCCGCGTTGTACCATTGGAAAATAATTCCGGTAAAGTAACAGTTCATTCCGTATTTAGCACAATATTTATTGATGGAATAAATGTCGGGAATGATACGCATACTGCAATACTCGATACCGGCAAACACACGATAATTGCTGATCGTTCCGAACAATATTTTCCAGCTGAACTAGAAATTACTTTGGCTGCAAATGATATCCGCTCATTCGAACTGGAGCCGCAGCCGCGCTTGGGAGGCGTATCGGTAATCGTTGAGACTGAAAATGCAACCGATGCTGAAGTATTTGTCAACGATACTCTTAAAGGAAAAGCTCCTACCATTTTTTCCATGATCATTGGAACGCACAGCATTGCAGTGAAGAAAAATCTTTTTAGAGATGAGAGAAAATACTTTACCGTTTCTGAGAATACGAACACCACTGTAAAGTTTCAGATGATGACTTTGGAAGAAGAACGGCTTCAGAATATGAGCAAATGGAATTCTTCAAAATGGATTAGTGCGGGTATTGATATTCTTGCAATTGGAGCATCGATCTACTTCAATCAAAAAGCATCGAATAGCTACTCTGCTTACTCATCGGCAAGAACTACAGCAGATGCTGCCAAGCTACGGGAGCAAACGAATCAACATTCAAGGTATTTTTCTATTTCTGCCGGTTTTGTTGTAACCGCATCGGCTGCAACAATTTTTTCGTGGATCAAAGAACTAACGCAATAACCTTATCTCATTTCACCTTATTTACTCATAGTTTAATCTTGATAATCTTAACCACCCA
>DMPG01000123.1:0-2497 GCA_003456055.1 Bacteroidota bacterium
GCACACCCTCCGTGAATGCGTAATAGACAGCATACAATGCGAAAAGGATGAACGATCCTGCAATTTGCCAGCTTTCGGGAAGATGATCGAGCAGTGCAAATCCCAAATACACCAAAGAGTAAATTCCCCACCCTAAATTGATCGACAGTTTTCTTCCAATGCGGTCAGAAAGAGAACCGAGCGGAGTGGAAAAAATAACTTTGATGATATGAAAGAATGACCAGATGACCGGAAGAAATAGAACATTTGCAATTTGTATTTGTCTCTGCGGATCGTCGAACCGCATAATGATCGTATCGAACAACGGAATCGATGAAATGATTGAATAGAGTGCTGTGCTGTTCTGCAATGTTTCCTGAAGCCGGAAGAGCATAAATGCATCGGATGAATTACCAAGGGTAAAGAGTGCAGAGATGAAAAGAAATCGCTTGAAATTTTTATCGAACGCTCGAAATGAAAAAGAAAATTTATTACCAATTGCCATTCCTTCGGTATTTTCTTTCACAAAGAGAATCAGCGTGATCACTGCCAGCGCACCGGGAATAATTGCCAACAAAAATGTTGTTCGGAGGATCAATGAGAGATCGCTGAAATTGAACACGAGAATCAAAACCGCAAGTGTACCGATACAAAGAAACGGACCAATAACAGCACCGGAGTGATCCATTGCTCTGTGAAAACCGAACGCTTTTCCCCGGATATTTTCGTTCACCGAGGATGCAATAAGCGCATCGCGCGGTGAGGTGCGAATTCCTTTTCCCACACGATCCATTGTCCGTATCAAGACGATCTGCCACGCATCAGCAACAATGCCTGTCAGCGGACGGATGAGCGAAGAGATCGTGTATCCCACAACCACAATCATTTTTCGCTTTCCCAATTTATCCGACATGATACCGCTGAACAGTTTTAATATTGAGGCTGTTGTTTCTGCAATACCTTCAATAATTCCAAGAAGGATTGCTCCCGAACCAAGCGTGGCGATAAAGAGGGGAAGGAGCGGATAGATCATTTCCGTTGCAGCATCGGTCAACAAACTGACGATACCAAGAACAATGATATTACGGGGAATGGAGTTTTTTTTCATGCGGGTGATGTCACTAATTTTCGGAATCGTTCAAGCGGTCACCGTTTTTTACTCGTCTTCATTACTTCTTTTATATACTTACCCAATTTTTTTTCGCGCGCTTTGCGTTCCTGCTGTTTAGTGATGCTGCTTTTTGATTCGATGAAATCTGCTTCCTTCTTTAATTTCAAAAAGCTTTCGTANNTGTTCGTGTGTGCAGTCTGTAAATTTGCATTGAAGACCAAGTTCTGCAATATCGGGGAATGTTCCTTCAACGCTGTTGCCGACTTCCCATAATCCAATCTCGCGCAAACCTGGAGTATCGATCACGCATCCGCCGCTTTCCAGCGGGATCAATTCGCGGTGTGTTGTTGTATGTTTCCCTCTGGAATCATCTTCGCGGACTTCCTGTGTGTGTAGCTTTTCCCGTCCGATCAATCGATTGATAAGCGTGGACTTTCCTGCACCGGAACACCCGATGAAACAAACGGTGGAGTCCGGCGTTATCAGTTTTTTTATATCATCAATGCGCGCCAATGTTTTCGCGCTATATAAAATAATCTTTGTGTTATCAGAGATCGTTTGAACTTCCTGAAGAACACCATTGAGAAGTTCTTCGGAAAGAAGATCGGTTTTGCTCAACAGAATTACCGGAACCGCTCCACTTTGCGAGGCGACGACTAAGAATCGTTCAAGACGGCGGAGATTATAATTATTATCCAATCCCTGCACGACAAAGACGATATCCATATTGGTGGCAATGATCTGTTCTTCAATTTCTCGTCCGGAAGATTTTCGTGAAAGGACTGTTCGCCTGGGAAGAACATGATGTATGATCGACGGAGAATCGGCATCGTATAATTGTACCGCCACCCAATCGCCGACTGCGGGATAATCTTTTCGCGTTTCGGCAGCGAACATCATTTTTCCGGTGATCTCTGCCGAAAGGAATTGTTCATCCAGGAGAATCGAATAACGACCTTTGTGTTCGGCAGCGATTCGCGCAACGGAGAATCCCTTGGACTCCCATTCATTTTTTTCATTCTCGAATTGTGTTTTGAACTCATTCATTGATAATTGCCGTTGCCTCAATTTCAACAAGATATTCCGGGGAGATAAGCCGCGAGATCTCGATCATGCTCGTGCATGGTTTAATGTCGTGAAAAAATTCATTGTGTGCTTTTCCGTATTCTTCCCAGCGGGAAATATCAGTCACAAACATGCGTGTACGAACAACATCATTCATTGATGCACCGGCTTGGATCAACACTTTTTCAATTTTTTGCAGAATGGATTTTGTTTGAAGATAAGGATCATTTTTTCCGACAACATTTCCGGAATCATCAACGGCAACGGTGCCGGTCACTTCTACTGTATTTCCGACGCGCACTGCGCGGGAATAACCGACGATGTTTTCCCATTTCGCACCGG
>DMPG01000123.1:2532-4103 GCA_003456055.1 Bacteroidota bacterium
TGGAAGGAACAAATTCTTCCGCTACGGCGTGGTCGATATATTCTAAGAGTGAATCATAATATCCGTTAACATTTAAGATCCCTGCAAGTTTTGCATTGATGCCAAGATGAGTGAATGCAAGAACTTCGAACAATTCATCCATTGTGCCAACCCCTCCCGGAAGCGTGATAAATGCATCGGAAAGTTCGATCATTTTGGTCTTTCGTTCACTCATCGATTCAACAATGTGCAATGTCGAGATATTCTTGTGCGCAAGTTCGCGTTCTGCAATAACGGTAGGAATAACGCCGATGACCGTGCCGCCGTTCTGCATTATCGTGTCAGCAATGACTCCCATAATGCCGTTCGTTGCACCGCCGTAGATCATTGCAATGTTATGTTTTACGAACAGTTCTCCAAGTTCACGCGAACGTTCGGCATACTCTTTTCGGATTCCATTTTTTGAACCGCAGAAAATACAGACTGATTTCATTGTTTTCTTAATCATTTGTTCCATTAATATACGATTTAAATTCCTTACAGAAAATTTCGTTTAACGGTATTGTGTAAATATATCGGTTGCTTCTTACCGTTTCAATGGTCTTCCTCTATAAGTAAAAAAATGACTGAAATGATGTATCGATACGATAGGGATTCTTTTTTGATTCAGGCAGATTTGAAAAACGATTTTCGTTTAATTAAAACAACATATCAAGAGGGTGAAACACTGACAGTTGAGGAATAAAAAGATAAATAACAGAACGGTGTATATGTTGAGTTCATCTTTTATTAATGTTGAATGGTTTCAGAAATCGCATTCCATAGAGTACGGACGGTAAGAAAATATCCATTGGAAAAAAAAATGAAAATTTGNNTCAACCCCAAAGGGGTTTCGCTGCCAAGATAAATGCACCGGTAGCTCAACTGGATAGAGCACCAGCCTACGAAGCTGGGGGTTACAAGTTCGACTCTTGTCCGGTGCACAAAATCAAAAAAATGCCTCATAAAATGAGGCATTTTTTGTTATATGAAAGTTGCTTCCATATTACCAACTCGTTATCTTTGGAGAGCGGAACGAACAATAATTAGGAATCAATGAAAAAATTTATGCACTCAGTTCGTGAATTTGTCCTGCGATATCCCGCCATTCTCGCATCGTACTTCATTTATGGATACTATTTCGTCACAACGATGGATTTCTACATCAAATTCAAGCACCGTCATCTTGCCGCATCTGATGCGTTTCAACATTTTGATACACTGCTGTGGATGTGGGTGCTTGCATACGGCTTGGTGAAAGTGATCGAACTGCGGGAAAAACTTCACAAACGTGAAAAGGAAATATTAGAACACGAACATAATATGCAATTGAAAGAGACACAGATTAAAACATTGCACGAAGTTATCATGACACTCAAGCATGAGATCAATAATCCCCTTGCGATCATTTTGGGATATGCGCGATTATTAAAGAAACAAGTGACGGAACCTGAATCAGTGAAAAAGATCGAAGAGATCGAGCGTGCATCACAACGGATCAATCATGCAATGAAAGAATTTTCCGTTGCCCAGGTCTATGAAGTAATAGATTC
>DMPG01000342.1 GCA_003456055.1 Bacteroidota bacterium
AGGCGATGTAATGGTTGAGTCAGAATAAATCACCGGCGCAAACAGTGTATCGGATGAAATCTGCTAACGATATGTTACTGCACCCGGTGATGCCTGCCAGTTCAAAAGTGTTGGCTGCGGCTGCATCGCACTGGTGTTTAAAGGACTGATTAAAATCGGTGTGACTGGAGTTCCTTGGATCAGGGAAAAACTTCGAAATGCGGAAAAGGAACTTGAACCGCCGGGATTCTTTGCTGCTACGCGCCAATAATAACTAAGGTTGAGCGCTAAAGGACCTACCTGTTTTGATGTTGTATTGATCGTAGAATCATCAAACACCAGAACAGAGAAGAGTGAATCGGCGGAAACTTGTAATCGATAGAATGTTGCGGAGACTGATGTTTGCCAACTTAGTATATTTGTTGCCGGAAGATTTGCCGTGCCGTTTAATGGTAGTAACAACAACGGACTTACAGGAGCAGGATCGGCAGTAGTGAAATTTAAAATAGAAGAAAATGGACTTTCGATATTTGCATAGCGAGCAGCTATTCGCCAGTAGTATTTAGTGATGTTTTCTAAGCCAGTCAATGTAACCGAAGTATCGGTTAATGTCGAATCATTTATAATAAACGAGTTTAAACCAGAAGAGGTAGAAACTTGAAGGTGATACTGCGTTGCTCCTTGTGACGTACTCCACTTTACTTTCGGCGAGACAGATTGGTTCACGGCATTGCTAGCCGGTAAATGTTGCGTTGGTGTCGTTACACCGGTTATGAAAGAGGAGATAACTGAATACGGACTTGAGCCTGCACTATTCTTTGCCGAAACTCTCCAAAAATATTTTGTAGCATTCGATAAACCTGTAACAGTTTTATTTGTCCCAGTGATGGTCGAATCGGTTATGATGTTTGACGTAAATAATGAATCAGGTGAAATCTGCAATTTATAATTTACTGCACCATACGATGATGTCCACGAAAACAGAATCGGAACTTGTTGATTTACCGAACCAGAGGATGGGAACAGCGTTGTCGGAATGGTAGGAGCCACGGCGATAGTTGTAAAATTTGAGGCGGTAGAAAATGTACTCCAGCCGTCCACACTGTGTGCAGAAATTCTCCAAAAATATTTTGAGCTGCTCAATAGTCCGGTGAGCGCAGCGGTTGTATCTAGTAACGAAGAATCATCAAACGCAAGAACATCAAACAATGCTGATGTTGAAATTTGCAATCGGTAATGTGTTGATCCAAGAGATGCACTCCATTTAAGATGCGTTGGCAATGTTTGATTGATTGCATTGGCTGCCGGAAACAGCGTTTTGGGAGTTTCGATGATCGTCGTAAATACTCGCGCCGAAGACAATGCCGATGATCCTCCAATATTCTTTGCGCTGACGCGCCAGTAATATTTTTTAAAATTCTTTAGTGATCCAATGGCTTTTGAGGCAATCGTAGGTGTAGAATCGTTTAGAACATATGTCGAGAATAAAGAATCAGTTGAAACCTGCAGGCGATAATTTGTTGCACCAGCAACTGCCGACCAGCTAAGCGTTGGTGTAACGGATTGATTCACATCTGCATCGAGTGGAATTAACAACGTTGGTACCGATGGAATTGTAACAATGGTAGTAAATAATGTCCCGGTTGAAAAATTTCCCCATCCATCAACATTGGAAGAACGGACTCGCCAATAATACGCCGTATTGTTCATAAGTCCGCTGTAAGTGCTTGTTGTATCAGAAAGAGTTGAGTCATTCAATAAGAATGTTCCAAAACTGGAAGATGACGCTATTTGCACGTGATATGAAACTGCTCCTGCCACTGAATTCCAACGAAGTGTTCCCGCTATAGGTTGATTGACAGCCGCATTTGCCGGTGCAATAATTGTTGGAACAGCAACAATAGTTTTTACTGATCGGGTTGGTGAATAGGCGCTTGTTCCGGCAACATTTTTTGCGTTAACACGCCAGAAATATTGTCTGTTATGTGCAAGAGTTGTCACTTGCTTTGATGTTGCAGATGAATTTATTGTTGAGTCATCAACAACAAGAGTAGTAAATCCTGCATCGGATGCAACTTGTAAACGATATGTTGAGGAATTGGCAGCTGCATTCCAAGAAAAAGTAAGCGAGACCGGCTGCATAATCGCCCCATCCAACGGAGATAACTGCGTTGGTGTTTGCGGTACCGTTGTGATTGTTGTGAACAAATATCGGGATGAAAACAAACTGGTACTGGCTGCATTCAATGCATTAACACGCCAAAAATATTTTGTATTGTTTGCTAAACCGTCAATAACAACAACCTGTGTATCTTGGGCATTTAAAGGAAGAACATCTGAGTTGTATATAAAAGTAGATGAGAAAACTGAGTCGGTTGATACCTGAACATGATATACGTCTACAAAAGGTACGGCTTTCCATTTTAGCGATATTGAGACCGATTGATTGATGGCATTATTGATCGGTGAAATAATCAACGGGGTGCTAATGATTGTTGTAAACATCCGCGCTATCGTATAATCACTGTTCCCTCCACTATTCTTTGCACGCACACGCCAATAGTATGTAGTGCTGTTTGCTAAACCTGAAATTGTTTTGGTCGTTCCTGAGACCGTGGTATCCATCACTCTGTTATTGAAAAACGGATCAAGCGAAAGTTGCAGATCATACGATGTTGCCGCTGTTGCAGCATTCCATGTTACCGTTAGAGATGTTGGTTGGTTAAATGAAACATCGGATGGTGATACAAGCGTTGGTGTTATCGGCGGAGCGATAACTGTTGTGAAATCCCAGGTTGCAGAAAATGCACTCCATCCGTCAAAATTTCCTCCTGCTACACGCCAATAATATTTGGTATTATTGGTTAATCCATACACTTGCAAATTTTGAATTAATTGGCCGGTAACGTTTACAATTGCATTATCCTCAAATACCGAACTACTAAAAAATGGGTCGGTTGAAATTTGTAGATGATAAAAATCAGCAGATGAAACAGCATTCCAATTCAGAAAAAGAGATGGGGATTGGTTTACTGCACCCTTGGCAGGCGATACTAGTACGGGAATTGAAGGAGGGGCAGCTATTCCTATTGATGTAAGAAAGAAAAATACCAATCCCTTGAAGAAAATTTTTTTCACAAGTTCCACAATTATTCACTAAAGACTCATTAGTTCAATCACACACTTTGCACTATCTATATTATCGGCTGTTTTTGCCAAATCTTTAATGTTTTGTGGCAACAAAATTAAGAATTATCAAAAACTCTGAACGATTTCTTCAAACTTCGCAATTATTCAATAGTCGCCCTAAATTTCAGTATTAATAATCTGTTGTTTTTTGCTTCTTCTATAATTAAACAATATATTTTTACGTGAAAAAAGAAGACTCTCCAATATACCTTGATTATAGTGCAACTACTCCAATCGATCCCGAAGTGGCTTCGGTGATCGAGAGGCATTTTGAAAATACATACGGAAATGCTTCATCAATTCATTCCTATGGACGAATCGCAAAGGTTGTTCTCGAAGAAAGCCGGGAAAAAATTGCACAAAGTATCGGAGCCGAAACTGCTGAAATATTCTTTACTGCAGGGGGTACTGAAGCTGATAATCATGCATTGATTGGAACTGCATTTGCTCAACGAAGAAAATATGGAAATGATCATATCATTGTATCCGCAATCGAACATCATGCAGTATTGGATTCTGCTGAGTATCTCAAGAATCATGACTTTCGTATCGCTCTTTTACCTGTTGATGAAAATGGAATTGTAGATATTGCGGAACTTGAGAGACAGATCAACTTAAAAACCGCAATAGTTTCTATTATGCATGCAAACAACGAGACCGGTGTTGTGCAGCCTATCAAAAAAATTGCGGAGTTTATAAAAAAGAATAAGGTTATATTTCATTCTGATACTGTTCAAACAATNNTGGAAAGATTCCGGTAAAGGTCAACGATCTTGGCATTGATCTGCTTGCCATATCGGCACATAAAATATATGGTCCCAAAGGCGTCGGTGCAATCTACATACGAAAAGGGACTGATATCGATCCTTTGCTGCATGGTGGATCACAAGAACGAAAGAATCGAGCGGGAACAGAAAACATTCCCTTGATTGCAGGTTTTGCGAAAGCGATAGAATTAGCAGACAGGGGGCGTGAAGAATTATTCCAGCATGTAACTAAATTGCGGGCACTATTAAAAAGCATCATCAAAAGTAATGTTCAAAACGTATTCTATAACAGTCACGACGAATACTCCATTCCTCATATCCTTAATGTTTCGCTTGATTCTTCGCTGTACAATATTGAGAACGAAACAATGTTATTGAATATGGATTTAAAAGGAGTTGCTGTTTCGAGCGGTTCTGCCTGTACTTCTGGCAGTGTGCAGCCTTCCCATGTGCTGTTGGCAATGGGACGCGATCCAAAGACTACGCACTTGACAATACGTTTTTCATTTGGGAAATTCACAACTATTGAGGAAGTTGAAAACGCTGGCAGAATTTTCTGTGCAATCGTTCAATCACTTCCCAAAAAATAATTTGGAGATAAGAGAACTATGAGAAAAATTGTATTTAGTATCCTACTGTTGGTAGTCGGTTGCGCTGAGCCTGTTGACCAGGCAAGTACGAATCTTAAAAAAGGGGATGAATTTTTCGCAAAGAATGAATACGAGGTCGCTGAATATTATTACGATAAAATTCCGGAAGACAGTCCATTCTTTCGGCAGGCACAGAAAAAATTGAATGTGATTGCGGCTGTAAAAGAAAAATGGAAAATTGACGTTGGTGACACCGTTGAAATTTCAAAAGTCACAATCACAGAAAATAAATATACAACGGACAATGACTCAAAATCACCCATTCATACTCTCACCGTTGTAAACACCTCTTGGAAAAAATTAAAGCGGGTCAACATCGAATTTTCGTATTTTACTGAGGCGGGAATTATTATTACTCGTTTGGTGGTGAATGATGTGGAATTGGATTTAGACCCAAATACTCAAAAGGTGTATGAAAATATATCTCCTGGCACTATCTATTTTCAATTTGCAACATGCGAGGCGAAAATCATCAATGCATATTTTCAATGATATATTTTCTCGATCTCTTTTAAGATAATTCCATACCTCAATCCGCGGTCGCTGACAGTAATTTGTTCCAGACCGCTTTTTTCCATTAAACCCATTAAGATCATAATTCCTGCAAGGATGATATCAGCTCGACCTGCAGATATTTGCGGGAATGCTGCAATCTGTTCAAGCGATTTATCTTTTAACAATACAAACATCGAACGGATATCATTGAGTGTTAGAATAAANNAACGAATATCATTGAGTGTTAGAATATATCCGTTCACTTTTTCCGGAATATAGTTTGGAAGTTGTTGATGGAGTGCGGCAAGTGTTGTCAGCGTCCCGGCAACACCGATCGTGTACTGTGAACGAATATTTTGGATTAGATTAGCAGGGAACGTAGAAAGAATGAACTCGTGTGCTTCTATCAATGCTGAATTGTCAGGCGGAGAGTTCTTTAAGATCCTTTCGGTTATTCTCACGCTTCCAATATCAAGACTTATTTTAGATTGTATCCCAACAGAATTTCCCGTAATAATTTCAGTGCTCCCGCCCCCAATATCAATAACGGAAAATTGTTCCGATCGTCCGATAACATCGGAGATGCCTCCGCGATATGTCCACATCGCCTCTTCATCGCCGGAGAATATTTCTATTGCTATACCGATAGATTCTTTAATGTACTGAATGAACTCATGATTATTGCGGGCATCACGCAGAGCACTTGTTCCAACTGCTGTAATTTGTTCTACGGAAAAAGCATTACACACTTCTTTGTAATGGGCAAGAAAGTCTTTGGCGCGGGCAAATGTTTCTTGGTTGATGATGCGATTCTCATCGACTCCTTTACCAAGACGCGCAATCACTTGTTCATCGTGCAAGACCTTTATGATACCATCTCGGTTAACGTCAACGATGAGCAGCAGGATTGTATTGGTTCCGATGTCAATCGATGCGATCCTCATCTTCGTTCAGCAGCGACTGCAATCCAATCATTTTCTCTAAGAACAGAGATGATCTTTAAATTTCTTTCATGTAATGCTTCTTCAATGACCATCTGATCTGTACCAAGCAACCCGGAAAAGATTATTTTTCCTTTTGATGAAAGTTTCTGCAGCATAGCATCCATTAAATCCAAAATAGTATTCCGAAAAATATTGGCAAGGATAATGTCAAAATTGGATTCCGGCACAACTTCCAGGGAGCCGATGCGAATGGCAATTTCCTTTTCTACGTTATTCCGCCGCGTGTTTTCAATTCCATTATCAAGCGACCATTCATCGATATCAATCCCGACAATATTTTTTGCACCCATTTTAGCCGCTGCAATTGCTAAAATTCCGGTCCCTGTTCCTACATCCAATACGGAATTATTAGGGTCAATATAGTTTTCCATTAACCGGATCATCAGTCGGGTTGTTTCGTGGTATCCTGTGCCAAATGTCATTTTTGGATCGATGATAATAACAGTTTTCTTGGTATCATCACCCATATTCCACGAAGGAGCAATAACGAAACGTTCAGAAACATTGATCGGCTGAATCGATCGTTCCCATTCTTCGTTCCAGTTTTTATGCTGTATTTCAGTGGTTGAAATATGTTGTACGAATGGAAGATGATATTGCTCTGAGATTTCCTTAATGATAGATTCAATGTCTTCGTGCCATTCATCCTTCTTAATATAACAATGGATACCAAGGTCATCCTCAACAAATCCTTCAAAAGAGTATTCAGATAATGCGGCGGGAATAATTTCGCGAATGCTCTCATCAGGTGAAACTGCAATATGAAAATCCAGATAGATATCGTTCATTGTTGTTTTCTTCGTTTGCGTATTAAGGAATCGACGATCTCAATATTCATCTCGAGCCAAAAAATCTGGTCTTGATAATTTTCCTGCATTTTTCGATCTGCTTTATTGTATCGCACATTCAATGCGTAGATCAGCCAAATGATGAATACCGTTGTTGCCGCAATCATATTTGTGTGCTGCGTTGCCGCAATTTGTATTATTAATGCAATAATTCCAAACAGTCCAAACCAAAACGAAGTTCTCCGGATATTGATCATGATATGATAGATCATTCCAAAGAAGAACACTTTGTCGTGCATCGTCATTGGGATGTTGTGATTGAGAATATAAAAATAAAGACGACGTGCTTCATCTTCTGTGAGAGGATTTGCAGGAACGAGTTCTTTTGAACGGTCAAGAATATAGATACTTGGTTGATTTGTTTGAAACGCTTTCCTTTTTTTCGGGGTTTCTTTTGAATAAAAACTTAATCCGGCGACAATGGAACCAAGAATGAACAATGGCAAACCAAATTCCAATGATATGTACGGCTTCAAAGAAATCGTAAATGCATTGACCCNNCCGCATTAATTCAAATGAAGCAAATCGAGATGACGATGAGGTGTTCATATTATTTTTTGAGTTTTGTGTATATCACTGCTGATAATACTTTTCCTACTGCTTCTAAACTTTCCGAACTGCACTTATCCGGAGTATCTTGCTGCGTGTGCCAGTACGGATATTGAAAATCGATCAAATCAATTGTAGGAATTCCAACTTCGTTCAGTGCCAAGTGATCGTCTGCAATAGATTCACCCGGAACCCTTATAAAATTTGTCACGGCAATTTCTTCTGCTGTAATCCAAACAATATCCATTAATGCTGGTGCGAAGCGTAGAGAATTTAGTTCCATTGGTATTTGAAGGTCTCTGTCGCCGACCATATCCAAAAGAATTCCGTATTCAGGAGTATAAGCGGCGCTTTTCGTTTTTGCAAAATGTTTTGCCCCAAGAAAATACAGATCGGTATTTCCATCTTGACTTGAAAATCCATAGTCTTCTCCATCGGTCAATAATATGTCAACTCCAATGGGTAAGGGATTGTTTTTGAAGAGCCGAGCGAGTTCAAGTAATACTGCAACACCGCTTGCGCCGTCATTTGCTCCAACGATNNAATGCGCCGTCATTTGCTCCAATGATCGGTAAATTCCTTTTTTTTGGGTCGGCATCTTCTTCAGCACGCGGTCGAGTATCCCAATGAGCAAGGAGTATGATCCTTTGCTGCAATTCCGGTTTAAATTGGGCAAATACATTTGTTAAATGAAGAGTTTCATTGTATCCCTGCTGAGTGAATTTTTGTAACGTTACTTTATCGGCATATTTCTTTAATTCGGTTTCCAAAAATTGTAAACATTGTTGGTGACCGGTCGAATTTGGATTTCGCGGTCCGAAATTTGTCTGTTGTAATAAATAGTCAAAAGCATTTTTGCCGCTAAAAACAGGGAATTGTTTTGTCATTGTTTTTGTGGATTGTTGCTGAGTTGCAGGCTTGTCTGATTGTTTTTTNNGCAGGTTTGTCTGATTGTTTTTGTTCACAACCTATAAAAAGAGATGAAATGAGTAATATTGTAATGAAAGGATAATTCTTTAATTGAAAGTTGTTTTCCATCTTAAAAAGATTCTCATTTGTAATGAAACTCAGATTTAGTATCTTACAACAGAATATAATAAATTAAACCCAAAATGCCCTTACGAAAAGCTGTTTATTGGAGTATCTTCTGGATTGCGTTGTCTCTGACGTTTAATGTAGTTCTCTACTATACGCATGGTCAGCAAAAAGCTCTCGAATTTCTCACCGGATATCTGATTGAAAAATCACTTTCTGTTGATAATCTATTTGTATTCCTGATAGTCTTTACAATATTTGGTGTGGAAATAAAGGATCAACGCCGGGTTTTAAATTATGGGATTGTCGGTGTTATTCTTCTTCGAGGTGTTTTAATAGTTTTAGGTGCTACGCTTGTCAAAGAATTTCATTGGATTCTATATATTTTCGGTGCGATGCTGGTTTATGCCGGTTACCGAGTTGTTTATGGCGAAGATGCCAAAGTTGAACCGGAAAAGAATTTTGTTGTAAAACTATTTCGTAAGATCATACCGGTTGATAATCAATATCACGGGCATAGTTTCTTTATAAAAAAAGCGGGAAAACTAGTTGCTACACCACTATTTGTCTGCTTGATAGTAATTGAAACAACTGATGTTGTCTTTGCCATTGATTCAATCCCTGCAATTTTTGCCATAACTACAGATACATTTATCATTCTTACATCTAACCTCATGGCAGTTTTAGGTCTCAGATCACTCTATTTTGTGCTCGCAGAGGTCCATGCTTCTTTCGAGTATGTTAAATATGGGGTTGGTGTTGTCTTAGCATTTGTTGGAGTCAAAATGCTATTAATGGATTTATTTAAGATTGACACAATGGTCTCGCTTATAATTATTTTAGGTATTCTAACCACTTCAGTAATACTTTCCTTCTTAAAGAACCGTAACCCATCTAAGTAACCATTAGAATGTTTTAATTTGCCTGATACATCCACTTTTGGGTATATTGATAGTGCAAAGATGATGAACTATGGTGTGTCATCTTTTAATAAAGAAAGCCTTCCATTGAGAGAAGGGATTTTTAAATAATTTGAGGGAATAATGAGAAAGATTTTATTTAATACTTTCTGGTTTGTGCCGATTGTGATATTTGGGTGTTTCGATGGCTCGTTTACCAGTAAGTCAGATACAATCTTAATTCAGGAAGAGGTCAGAACTAAACTCGATCAAAAATCCTTAGTAATATTGAATAAATATGGTAAAACCATTCGAACCTATTCTAATCGATATGGAATAGACTGGCGTTTAGTGGTTGCAGTCATGAAAGTTGAATCTCGATTCGATCATTCTGCGGAAAGTGAAAAAGGGGCTAAAGGTTTAATGCAAATAATGCCTGCAACACAGATTGAAATTGCAGATAAAATCGGTGTTGAAACCGAATCATTTGACGATCCCCATGGCAATATTAGGGGGGGAATCTTTTACCTTGCTCAGCTGTACAAACAATTTGAAAACGACGGTTTAAGTAAAGAAAATCAATTGAAATTCACACTTGCAGCGTATAACGCGGGACCGGGCAGGATCAATGATGCACAAAAAATGGCAATTTATGTGAACGACAATCCAAAAGAATGGAAATCAATTAAAAATTCACTTTCTTTATTATCAAAAAAGTATTCATCATTACATAAGTTTGTTTGGGAAGAACAGAAACCAGCATACGGTTATTTTAAGGATTGGAAGCAAACCTCCAATTATGTAGAATCAGTAATGGTTTATTATGATGATTATAAAAAGGTATTTGATATTAAAACTTAGAACTATTCAAGTGAGTATAATAAGAAAGGGACGCAATAGCGTCCCTTTTTTATTATGTTGTCCTAAATATGTATGATACTAGGGCAAAAGAACTGCTACTGAAATAACGGTTGTCCATTTTCCATCTTTATCACCCTCAGCGGATTGAGTAACATTGAATGTTTTTAAGATTTTTCCGCTTAGTTTAAAGTGTTTTTCACGTTCATCCCAGGCAATATTAGGGTCGAACTCAATTCCCAGGGTCGTTGCCAGCATTGTTGCCGCTAAATCTTCAGCATATTCACCGCATTTGTCTTCAGTTTCCCCAAACGGATGATGTTCTGAGAGGTATCCATACTGCGAATCATCAGCGGCCATTGCAACTCCAATAGAAGATGCTACAAGGCGGTTTGGTTCATTAGTGGCATTTCTTGCCATAACGCAGAATGTAACCTGTCCGGGTTCAAGAAATTTTAATCCTTCGGCAACGGGAATTCGTTTACATTTTGGCGGGTATATACTGGAAACTGTTACAAGGTTGCATTTTTCAATGCCGGCGTTACGAAGGGCAAGTTCAAATGACTGCAGATAATCTTTATGCCTGCCAACTCCTTTGGTGAAGAACATTTTGGATGGGACGAATGACAACGTTTTATCTCCTTTTTGAGACTAGTAAATAAAAAATTAAGGTATTTTTGTCTTATAGAAAATTTTCATAGATCATCCGATTAGGTGTAGTGATCGTTTGAGTGATGCGAAATATACAGATACTTCTAAATAATACAAATAGATAAATTATTAAAATAAATTTAGTTTAGCTTGGGATTACTTTCAGGAATTTTCGTTTTCCCACCTTAACAATCTTTGCCTCGTTCATGAGTATTTCGGATTTAGCATCTGAAATCTTTTCGTTATTTATTGAGATGCCCCCTTGTTCGATCAATCTGCGCGCTTCACCTTTTGAAGGGACGAGTTTCGTATCGGTAAGGAGTTGAAGAATATTTACAAAACTACCGTTGGTTCCGTACCTCATTTCTTCGATCTCATCGGGAATATCTTTTTTTACAAAGATCCTGTCAAATTCTTCTTCAGACGCTAGTGACGCCTCTTTTGAGTGATAGAGTGTTACAATTTCTCTTGCCAACCGACGTTTTGTGTCACGAGGATTATTTGTGATCTCATTTTTAAGTGCGGTCAATTCTGAATTTGGGATATTGGTTGCCAGCAGGAAAAAATCATACATCAACTTATCCGGAATTGAAAGTGTTTTTCCGAACATCTCCCGTGGTGAATCGCTAATGCCAATATAATTATCCAACGACTTGCTCATTTTCTCAATGCCATCCGTTCCGGGAAGAATCGGCATAGTAATTATCACTTGTGCTTCTTTCCCGAACTCACGTTGTATTGTACGACCAACAAGCAGATTGAATTTTTGATCGGTTCCTCCGAGTTCCACATCACTTTCAATCGCAACAGAATCCATTGCCTGAGCCAATGGGTATAAAAATTCGTGAAGTGAAATAGGTTCTTCATTGTTGAATCGAGTGTGAAAATCTTCACGCTCTAACATTTGTGAAACAGTATATTTACTTGTCAATTTTATCACCTCGGCAAAACTCATCTTCCCAAGCCATTCGGAATTGTAGATCATTTTGATATTCTTATCCGACAAAACTTTCTTTGCTTGGTCGAAATAACTTTCACNNGTTCGTGTCTCTTCGAGTGACAGGGAAGGACGTGTTTTACTTTTTCCGGAAGGGTCACCGATCATTCCTGTAAAATCTCCGACAATAAGGATTGCCATGTGACCAAGATCCTGGAATTGTCGTAATTTTCTCAGTACAACAGAGTGTCCTAAATGAAGGTCTGGACGACTTGGATCGCATCCAAGTTTAATGATCAATTGTTTATTTGTTTTGATTGATTTTTCGATCTTACGAACGAGTTCATCTTCGGGAATGATCTCCGAAACGCCCCGTTTGATAACATCCATTTGTTCATTCAGTGGTGCAAACTTCATTGTAATCCAATTGTGTTTGATGAATAAATATTAAACGTGTTTCGCTCGTTGCATTTCTCGTGTTACATCCCGTTCTTTGATCGATTCCCGTTTGTCGTGTAGTTTTTTTCCTTTACCAATTCCAAGTTCCACTTTGGCATTTCCCTTTTTGAAATATAATTTTAGCGGAATAAGCGTTAGACCTTTTTCATTGGTTTTGACTTGCAATTTTGCAATTTCACTTTTGTTCAGCAATAGTTTTCGAGTGCGAAGTGGATCGTGATTGAATTGATTTGCCTGTTCGTACGGATTGATATGCATATTCAACAGCCAAACTTCGCCATTTTTCACCAATGCGTAGCTGTCCTGTAGATTTGCTTTCCCCTGGCGCAATGATTTTACCTCTGAGCCAACAAGAACAATTCCTGCTTCGAATGATTCAAGTATTTCGTACTCGAAACGAGCCCGGCGGTTAGAGATTGCAATACGTTCTTCACTCTTGTTTTCCATTTTTGTATAAGAAATTAACGAAAACATACACTATTTACAATAGAATCTAATTGGAAATCAATCTTGGAAAAACAATCATTGTGCGTTATCTTGGTGTACAATCGACTGCA
>DMPG01000011.1 GCA_003456055.1 Bacteroidota bacterium
CCAAGATTAGCAAATTGAACGTGCTCCTGAATTAATGCGTGTGTACCTATGACAATATTTGCGGTTCCTCTTCGCACGTCTTCCAGCACATCATCACGCAGTTTTTTCTTCTGCCCTCCAACCAGCAGGCGGATATTCACCGGAATATCTTTAAGGAAGTTCTTGATGCTTCGCCAATGCTGCTCGGCAAGAATTTCCGTCGGAGCCATCAGCGCGCATTGATACCCATTTTCAATTGCTGTCAGCATTGCAAAGAGTGCTACGATCGTTTTTCCGCTTCCAACATCCCCTTGCAACAACCGATTCATCGGCACCGGCTGCATCATATCGTTATGAATTTCCTGAATCACTCGGCTTTGGGCATTCGTCAATTCAAACGAAAGGGATTCCTTTAATTTCGCAGTCATTGAACGGAGCAGTTTGAATTGAATTCCCTTCAATTCACCTTTCAATTCTCGCTTTCGGAACGCCATCAGTAATTGAAAATAGAACAGTTCATCAAACTTCAATCTTCGCAATGCGTGATCCCTTTCCGCATACGATTTCGGAAAATGGATCATCTTAATTGATGAATAGATATCAAGCAGCGTATTGCGCTGCAGAATTTCCCGCGACAGATGTTCGGTCAATGAATTGATATTGTTATTGATCGCGTTTCGAAGAATCCTTCTGAATCCGCGGTTATCGAGTCCTGCATTTCGAAGTTCTTCGCTGGAAGAATACTTCGGGATGATCGCGCCGGTATGAAGCAGCGAATTCCAATCCGTTTCATCCTCTTCATCTTTCGTTTTCAGTCTATCAAATTCGGGATGAATGAACTGAACTCGATTATATTTATCCAATTCGGGAACGGAAGAAATGGCGAGAATCTCTCCGACTTCAAATGCTTTCTGAAACCACTCGACAGCACCGTAAAAAACGCAGGAAAGATATCCTGTCTCATCTTTGATGGTGAGAAAGAACATCTTCTTTCGATTACGCGTATATTTCAACTCGGCACGAAAGACCGAACCGATGATCGTTACTTCGTTTCCTGCTTCTACCAGCTTTGGAAGTTCTTTGATCTTGGTGATGCGCGAGCGGTCAAGATAATCGTACGGGAAATAATAGAGAAGTTTTTGGAGCGAATCGATACCAATAGTTTTCAACACAGCAGCACGGACCGGACCGACTCCTTTGACATATTGAATTTCCGTTGATGATTGTCCGTTCATCGTCGGTTAGTTGAAGAAGAATTCCATCCGGAAGGAAGCCGATACGTGATCCGTTGATTCGAAATCGAAACTACAATTGAATCTTCCGACAATCGTTCCACAACAGCATCTTTCATATCCGATTCACTTATCGAATCATCATATAATGTCAATTGAATTCCATTGTGAGTTCGTTCTAACAAGGTTTCAACCTCTCGTTGTTGACCCCTCTGCTGTTGCGAACGTTCAATCGGAAGATCTTTCATTGAGCGCTGCTGAAGAACAATGGTGCTCTCTTTATTTTTTTTATTCAGCGTGATCGTTTCGATAGATTTTGTGTTCGTCTTTGAGCGGTATTGTTCAGAAATCTTTGCATCATTTTGTTTCTGAATTTTCGATGCACTGATAGCTCTATCGTGAATCGATTCACTTACAACAACAATTTGCCCGATCAGCCATATTGCCGAGGGTGAACTTTCTGATGTTGATACTTCGCCTACTATTTCATCGGATTTGCCGGCCGCGCCGGATAATGATTGTTGTTGGTCAACGGATGAAACGGCAGGTGCTGATTGAACGGGAGCGCTCTGTTCAGCTATCTCCATTTTTGGGTGAGAAGATTCTTTTTGTTCAGCCTCCGGTTTCGCAGCATCACGCTGTTGTTCATTATTGCTGGTTGTAGAATCATCCGATTGTTTAATAATAATTTCTTGCTGGTGGAATTTTTTCGGAGCAGTTAGATCGCTGAACCAAATTTGATATGCGCCAAGTCCAATAGCAATGATAACTACTGCTGCCGCAAGACCGACATATTGATAATTAAAAAACTGTGTGGTTCTTTCGCGCTGAAGTTTTTTTCGCAGTCTCGCTTTCATAATATCGCGTCCGTGACGGCGAATACCGGCTGCAATCTCCATTTCTTCTTGAAGCTTTGCTTTGCACGGTTCACAATCAGCAATCTCAGCGTCCAAACGCATCTTTTCTTCCGCAGATATCTTTTTGAGAATGTATTTTTCAACAAGCTCGGGATCATCTGTCCAGTATTTTTTTGAATTATCACTCATATGTTAATTATAATCCTCTTGCCAAAAGATTCAAACTCCCCTCTCTGTGCCGACTTGTGTGATGAAGAGAGGGGGTGACAGTTTAAGGATTCATTGCCGCGACATTTATGTCGCGGGTTACAAATAAACAAAAAGGTTTAGACTTTAGTCCCATAATATTATTGGTAAATGTGGCTAAAGCCATTTTTTAGGTGTTACTATCTCCCCGACTTGAAAGTCGGGGTAATTCATTTAAATTTTTCACTAACATGATAGCATTGTTCCAAAAGGGATCTCTTCGGTATGCGCATCCTAACCTTCGGACTAGCAGATTCTTCCGCTTCACTACGTTCA
>DMPG01000405.1:0-2525 GCA_003456055.1 Bacteroidota bacterium
TTTTCCGCCGCTTTTTTTATCTTCTTCAATGATTTCAGTTCCGGTAATATCGCTTGGCATCAAATCCGGCGTGAATTGAATGCGGTTAAATTTAAGATCGAGCACATCGGCAAGTGTTTTGATCAACAGCGTTTTTGCAAGTCCCGGTACACCGACCAGAAGACAATGTCCGCGGGAAAGGAGGGAGATGAACAATTGTTCAATCACCGCATCCTGTCCAACGATCACTTTTGCGATCTCGGTCCGCATTGCCTGATAGGAAACATTCAATTCTTTTACCGCTTCAACATCGTTACGGTTTGTTTTTACCGAATCTGATTTTTCAATACGTTTTGCCACAGTTTCGTCCTTATTTTTTGCCACAGAGGGCACAGAGAAAATTTTTAAGTATAACGCTAAAGAATCAATACAATCTGCAGAATGTATACGCTAATTACAGTAAACTTAAGAAAAAATGCAAGGAAAGATGAAGCGTTAAAGATTTGCCAAATCTAAACGTTATCTTCTTGCAAGCCACTCGCGCGGATTTTGTTTATCCTTTTCTTTCCACAATTCAAAATGAAGCATCTCACCAGACACCGATGTACCGCTTCGTGCGATCACTTCGGTTTCTTTTACTTTTTGCCCTGCAACAACGGTGATCTCTTCTAAATGAGCATAGACGGTCCGGTAACCGTGGCTATGATTGATGATCACCAAATTTCCATACGACGGCAGCCAGGTGATCAACGCAACTTCACCATCCGCAATATTGCGGACAATGGTATTATCTTTTGTTGCAATGTCGATACCGGTATTGGTGGTGATCGTTTTCATCACCGGATGAACGTGATTGCCAAATTCTGCGATCACTCTGCCGCCGCTAACGGGCCACATCAGTCTTCCTTTACGCTCGATCAATGGACGGAGTGAAAGTTCAACGACTGCATCTTCAATAACGTACGTTTTTTCCTGTTCAACCACACGTTCTTTAGCAAGAGCAATTTCACGTTCTTTTTGCTTCGCTTTTTCAAGTTCGTTCTTCTTCTTTAGATCAGCCAGATCTTTTTCACGCTGGATCTGTGCAAGCCGTTCACGTTCTCGTTTTGCCGCACGTTCTTTTGCAATGCGTTCTTTGCGTTCACGCTCTATCCGTTCTGCTTTTTCTTTGCGGATCCGTTCCTGCTCGATCAAATTCGTTATCAGGTTTTCTAGTTCTTTTGCTGCGGATATTTTTCGATTCAACTCTTTCTTAAACTGTGTTTTATCGCTTCGTATCTCGTCAAGCGCATTCTTCCTTCGTTCTTTTGTCTTGTTGAGCGTTGTTTCTTCTTTTAATTTTTCTGAGATCAGCTGCTGTTCCGTCGAAAGTTTTTCCTGCAGCGTGCTGTGCTCGATCTCGATCTGATCTTTTTTTGCTGCGATCTTTTCCAGATCCTTTTTTCGCTGGTCGGAAAATCGTTTTAAATATTCAATGCGGATATATAACTGGTTGATAGAATTTGACGAGAGGATCGTTTCAAGGTCATACACTTTTCCGTACTTATATACCGATGCTACGTAGTGAGCATAGTGATTCTTCAGGAACATTAATTGCTTTTCTAACCGATTAACATTGGCTTTTGTGATATCGATGGAATTGTTAATGAGTTTCTCTTCTTCACGCAGTTCGGCAAGAAGAGTTCGTACAAGATTTGCTTTTTTATCGATAATGTCCAGGCGGCCGAGCGTTGCTTTTTCTTTTTGTTCACTCTCTTTGATCTGTAGTTCGTATCGTTGGATCTCAGCACGTAATTTTTTTAATTGCTGATCTTTCCGCTTGATATCGGTTTGACTGGCGGACGCAAATACTACGATCAGAAGTATGTATGCAATACTTTTCATCTATTGAAATATTGTCCGCTCAGCATCGTCCGGCAGGGTGATCAACATTGATTCAATCGGTTCGTTGATCGTGACTTCATCAAAGGAAATATCCAGCGTGATCGGTTTTTTGGGAACAACGATTCGTGCGGTTGAAGGTATCCATTGTCCGTTCTCTAACCGCAGGTAAGTATATGCTTCTTCCCACAATAATTCTCCTTCAGCAGCGTACCTTTTTACGTTCACTATCCGCATTGAACCCGGATCAATTCTAAATTTTGAAGTAGATTTCTTATCAGAAAGAACAATCGTATAAAATTTATTTGTCACATAAAAACTATCAGGTTCTATTTCTGTGTCAGTGAAACGGCGCACACCGCTCATTGCGTCGATCAATACTTCCGGCGGGAATGAGGACATCATTGGAAGGCTTTGTATTCCTTTCGATGGATCGCCGTCATAGACCGTATTATTCAGTGCACTGTAAGCGATGAATCGTTGTTTTGTGAAGAGTGCTTTTGCAACGGTGATTCCGAATGGACCTTCCACAACGATACGAACACTATCAGGTTTTTTTACTGCAAGATCAAAACCGGCTCCTTGATTCATCGAGGGAGTTTCAATATTGATGCTGCCGTAGGCCGAGAATGTCTGTATTGAATCTGCTTGTGCATTGACCGATG
>DMPG01000405.1:2632-6701 GCA_003456055.1 Bacteroidota bacterium
ATCTTTTGTTTCAGTGCGACATTGTTTTGATCTTTTTCCAGTGCTTTCGTCCAATATTCTTTTGCTTCGCTCATCCTGTTCAATTTTGCAAGCACATCTCCAAGATGTTCCAACACAACAGAGCTAACGTCTCCCAATTCCACAGCTTTTTTAATGTAGACAAGCGCTTCTTCATATCGTTCATTTTTATACAGGATCCATCCGTATGTATCAAGATACGAAGCGTTCGTTGAATCTTTATCCAACGATTCTTTTGACATTGCANNTTCGGATAAACTATACGCATAGTTGTTCAACACAAGAGCGAAATGTTGATCGATTCGTAATGCCCGTTCGTATGTGGAATCTGATTCTGTGTACATCTTCAACGCATCGTATGTTAGACCAAGCGAAGAAAGAACATTCAGATCGGCAGGGTTCAATTCGTGAGCCCGCTCCAATGCAACTCGTGAATCTTCGTTCATCCCTGCGCGATTGTATGAAATGCCGAGCAGCATATAGATCCTAAAATCATCTGCGACATATTGCTTTGCTTTGTTCAATACTTCAATTGCCGATCGAAAATCTTGTTTGTCAAAGTACAGCCATCCAAGCTGCCACCACGCATCACCATTCCAGTTTGACGATTGTGTTGCTCTGGTAAAATACTGTTCAGCAACAGAATCCTTTTTTATTCCTCGATGGAGTACACCGAGATAAACGTACGACCGCGTATCGGTTGGATAATTCTTTTCATATTTTTTAAATACTTCAATTGCTTCGGGTATAATGAGCGTATCTTTTATTGTTTGCGCGTAGAACGCTACACCTATTCGCAGATGCGTATCGGGGTCGAGTGAATCGGATTGGAGAACGATAGTCAATTGTTTTTTTGCCGATGCCCAATCATTTTGTTGTAGATAGACATCCGCAAGCGAAGTTCGAAGCATAATATTGTCCGGATTTTTTTCCAGAACATCATTCAAGAGTCCGAGTGCTTTGTCATATTTTTTTAATTGAAGATAGACTCCTGATAGATTTTGTTTTATCGCCAGATTGCTTGGATCGAGCTTCATCATTTGTTCCAGCGCTTCTGCAGATTTATCGAATTGCTGCAGAGCAGAGTTCAGTTGTGCTATCTGCATCAACACTTCCCATGTTGGTCCCTGACGTGAGAGAAGGGAATAATAGAGATTCAATGATTCTTTTGGTCTTGCGCGTTCAAGTATTTGTGCAAGGGTGAATGTTGCGGTGACATTGTGCGGATCGATATTCAATATTGCAGAATATTGATTCGCTGCTTTTTCAAGCTGCCCGGTATTGATATAGATCTGTGCAAGAAGCTCACGGTATTCAATTTTCGTTGAATCGTGTTCAACCGCCTCAATTGCACTTTCAGCCGCCATAGGAAATCGACGAAGCTGCGCATAACATTTTGCCATCGCAAAGTAGATCGCTCCATCGTGGTCCAACCGTAATGCTTCCTGATAGTCCAGAATTGCATCGGCAAATTGTCCCTTGCTTTCCTTTAACGAACCGTCGATGAACAATTGCATCGCTGCGGAACGGTCTTTTTCATTTTGCTCTGCTGTTACGGATTTCATCAGTTGCTGGTCCGCAGTCTCTTTGCCGGAAGAGCAGCCGGTGAAAATAAATATCAAGCCTGCAGCGGAGAGAATAATACAACGCTTTATCATTGTTAGGTGTTTCCTTTCGATCATATATGAAAGATAAAAAATTGTGTAAGCAGTTACAATGTTATACCTTAGACGAATAAAAAAGGCGACTTGTTCAGTCGCCTTGCAATAAAAGATTCCCCGAATATGTAAATATTCAAGGAATGTGTTGATTATTTTCTGCTGTTCAGTTTGGAAAGCAATCGTAATATTTCAAGATAGAGCCAGATCAATGTTACCATCAGTCCAAAGGCGGCATACCATTCCATGAATTTCGGTGCGCCATGTTCCGCCCCTTTTTCAATGAAATCGAAATCCAACACAAGATTGAGCGCTGCAACGGTTACAACGACTAAACTAAATCCGATTCCGATCAAACCATTTTCATGAATAGCGGGAATTGAAGTACCAAAGAAACTCATAATCCATCCGATAAGATAAATAAGACCGATCGCACCGGTCGCGGCAAAGACTCCGAGTTTAAAATTTTCCGTTGCTTTGATAATTCCGGATTTATATGCGATCAATAAACATCCCGCTGTTCCGAATGTCAGCGCAACTGCCTGAATGACGATCCCTTCATACCGGGCTTCGAGTATCGCAGAAATTCCGCCGAGCGCAAATCCTTCGAGCACAGCGTACACCGGTGCCGTAACAGGCGACCATTCTTTTTTGAACACCGTTACAAATGCGGTGATCAATCCGCCGATCAAACCAACCATCATCCACATCATCAGGGATTCCGTATTGCCTTCAATGAATAAACTCCATGTATATGCAGCACTGGCAATGAGCAATAGAAGCATCATTCCTGTTTTGTTCACGGTTCCCTGAACTGTCATCGCTTCTGAATACCCGACACTGCCAAGTTGTTGAAATGTTTTATCGTTTAGTGCGGGATTTGATGTTCGCATCATAGTGTAAACTCCTTTGTTTCAATGAAAAATAAGTTAATAAATAGTTCTAGTTTATTGTAGACGCATGCCAGCGAACAATATTTCAGCTATTACTGCCACGTTTTTCGTATGGGATGTGCCTCGGTATTAAAAACAACGGAATCCAACGATATAGTTCCGGCTGTGTCCACCAGAAGATAAAGATATTTCATCGTTTCAGCAAAGAAGAAGCTCTCCATGCCGTCTGATTTTTCTTTTGTGACAACACTCTTCAATGAGGAGTATCCGACTTCATTTCTACAATATTTCTTCAGATCACGGAATATTTTTTCTCCCATCTTTCGGTATTGAACATCGGCGGTGTAATGAAAGAGATAATATGCAGATTCAATGATCTCCGGACGAAGCACATAATCGTTGGATGTTACTTCCATTGTAGTATAATTGATCTCTTCCGGTTCAATACTATAAAGATTCCACATTGTATAACATGATTGTTGAATTTTTTTTGCGTGAGGAATATCGTTGGCGAGACATAATAGAGCGGGCATAAATGCTTCCAGTGAACCAAAAGTTGTTCCAATCCGTTTTCCGGTGTTCATGTCAACCTGACCGTACCAATGTCCGCTGCTTGTTGAATCTGCTACATATCGATTGATCGCTTTCATACTCTCTTCCGCCATCGTCTTACATTCTTCATCGCCAAAAAGGATCCACGCTTTAAATAGATATTCATAGTAGGAATCGATTCCCCCGCCGATATGACTTGATGTATTCGTCCATTCTCCTGTTTCGACATTGATCCACGAACCGACAAGACCGATGGAAGACCGACGATTGTATAACTGAACAAGTGCATTTTTCGCTTTTTGATAGTAAATGGAATCGCCGGTAAGTTTGCTCAGCGTGCCGAATTCGATCAGTAACGTACCAATCTCTGCAGGGTTATTATTTGGTTTTTGTACGTTTCCTGTTTGTAAATGAACGTACCGGTACGGCATTCCTGTGGGCGAATTAAAAACAGGAAGAAGACGCTTACCAAGATCTTCAGCAAGAATCAAAAACCGTTTATCCCCGTCCAATTGATATGCGGAAAGCAATCCGCCTAACAGACGAATAGTCACTTCAAAACATTGAACGTCGATATTTTTATTGAACAAAAGACTGTCAAAAATTAATTTCTTTGTTTCTTCAGATTCTTTTTTTAGTCCCATCAATACCATTGTATCGAATGCATCGACCGGTGTCATCAACAGGGAAGTGCCGTACCAATCGTGCGGCTGTTTGGTGAGCGGCTTCAGGGCATCATGTCCCCACGCATACTGTTTGTATCCATTCCATGCATGGATGAATTCTTTCTTCACCATTTCAGAAGTCACTGTTGTGGATTTGGATGATGATTGCGCGAGGCTTATTTCGCAACAGATGAACGTTGCTAAAAAGAACAGTGTGAAGTGTTGAACATTTTTTCTTGTCATCGTCTTTCCGCGAGCAATCAAGATGTTATCGAATGAGCAG
>DMPG01000196.1:0-3391 GCA_003456055.1 Bacteroidota bacterium
AAGGATCTCGCGAGCGGAATTTATATTGCACGGCTCGTCTCTGGTGAGCGATCACAAGTGAAGAAGCTGGTGTTGATGAAATAGTTGAGTCGTTGAGTAATTGAGATTATTTTCTGAAATATAAATCCTGTCAAGGTTGAGCAAATATTATTACAACCGCCAACAGTGTTTCGTTGGAACTTGATAAGGTTAGTTCGAAGAACAAATAAAGTCCGATTTCAATTTTAGATTGTATCGGACTTTTCTTTATAGAAGAGAGTGCCCTGCAATACTAATGAATAATTGACAAATCAGTCCGATTTAGGTATGTTGTTTACAATTATAAATTCACAATTCAACATCATTACCATTCATATACGGAGGTTCGATGAAACTCTCTACTCGTTTTTCTTCCTGGGTTGTTCTTTTGATTTTTGTTCTCTCAATACAACTCACCGCACAATGGTCAACCAACCCTGCTGTCAACAATGCTATCTCTGTATTGTCGAATGACCAAACAAATCCTGTTATTGTTGGTGATGGTTTAGGAGGAGCCATAATTGCATGGTCTGACTATCGCAGTGGATCGACGTATGATATCTATGCTCAGAAGATTAGTGCATCAGGGATTGTTCAATGGTCGACGAATGGTGTTGCTATTTGCACAGCATCTTGGGATCAATTGAATCCGGCAATTGTTAGTGATGGATCTGGCGGAGCAATAATTACGTGGCAGGATATCAGAAGCCTGACAAATTATGATATCTATGCACAAAGAATAAACGNNAAGGTGTGGTGCAATGGACCGTGAATGGTGTCGCGATTTGTACTTTGGCCGGACATCAAAATTATCCGAAAATGGTAATTGATGGTTCAGGAGGTGCTGTAATAACTTGGAACGATAATGGCGGCAATATCTATTCGCAAAAAATTAATTCAATCGGTACTGTTCAATGGGCATCAAATGGTGCTGTTATCTGTGCTGCAACAAACACTCAGACAAATTCAGTTATAGCTGAAGATGGTTCTGGAGGAGCGATCATTGCATGGGAAGACCTACGAAGTGGCACCAACAACGATATTTATTCTCAAAGAATAAGTTCATCAGGAACAGTACAATGGGCAATCAACGGAGTAGTAATTACGAATGCTGTTGACAATCAAGGAACACCGGTAATAACAAAGGACGGATACGGTGGAGCAATTATTTCCTGGAATGATTTGCGTAATACTGTTTCAACATATTATGATATTTATTCCCAAAGAGTAAGTTCGTCAGGAGCAGTTCTTTGGACTGCTAACGGAGTTGTTATTTCCGCAGAAGCATCAGAACAATCAAATCCAACCGTCACGAGCGATGGTTCAGGGGGTGCCATCATTGCGTGGCGAGATAATCGAAATGGAAATTATGATATTTTTTCTCAAAGAATAAATTACACCGGCATCACAGCATGGACAGCGAATGGTGTCGCCGTTTCGGTCGGCACAGGGAACCAATTGTCTCCTATAATTATCAGTGATGGAGTTGGTGGATCCATAATCGAGTGGTATGATAATCGGAATGGGAATAATGATATCTATGCTCAAAAAATGAGCTCTTCCGGTGCGGCACAATGGACTACAAACGGGAAAGAAATATCATCGGCAATAGATGAACAATCTCAACATGTTATTGTACACGATGAGAATGGCGGAGCAATATGTGCATGGTATGATTTTAGAAATGGGAATTATGATATATATGCACAACGGATCGATCCAATGGGAAATTTATACTCAGCCCCATTACTTAATGATATTGGAGATGTTTCTAACGACCAAGGAGGAAAATTACGCCTATTCTGGGATCCGCAATATTTGGACAACAGGGTGAATCAAACCGTAACTTCTTACACAATAAAAATAGGAGCAAAAACAACTGGTATTTTGGGAAAAGCATCGGAATCGAATAGTTCCGGAATTTATTGGCAAACGGCCGGAACAGTACGTGCAGATAGATCAGAGGGTTATACTACGGTGGTTTCATCATATGCTGATTCAGGTTTGCAGGGAATCCCTATGTATTATTTTCAGGTGATCGCAAAGAATGCTGATTCAACAGTGTGGTGGTATTCCAACATTGATAGCGGCTATTCAATCGATAACATTCCTCCTGTTGGTGTTGGTAATGCATTGATCGCATCCAACGGAGGAGGAATCTTATTAAAGTGGAACAAGAACAGAGTGGACAAAGATCTGATGGAATATCGTATCTATCGTTCAACCTTCGCCGCATTTTCTGTCGGCAGCGGAACGCTGTTAAGTACTACAACCGATACTTCATACACCGATGCATCCGGAACGAACGGTACATCATATTTCTATCGCATTGCTGCAGTGGATGTGCATGGTAATGTTGGATCACCGAGCAATGAATTGAATGAGACAGCATTATCATTGGAATTGACATCGTTTGCTGTATCAGCGAATCGTCGCAACGCGAACATTGCTTGGAGCGTAGCAACTGAAACAAATAATTTCGGATATGAGATCGAACGTCGCGCAGCAAGTGACCGTCACCTTGAAGGTGACGGTCACTTAGCGTGGACCAAGGTTGGATTTGTTGAAGGAATCGGTACATCGCAAACAGCGCGTCAATATTCATTCAGCGACAAGAATGTGGGCAGCGGAATATTTTCATACCGATTGAAACAGATCGACCGAAACGGACAGTATACATTTTCTCACGCGGTAGAAGTAACGATGGGAGTTGCGCCGAAAGAATTTGAACTTGCGCAGAATTATCCCAATCCGTTCAATCCGACGACGAATATTGAATTCACGGTTCCAGTCACCGGTCAAGCAACGCTGAAAATATTCAATGCGATCGGACAGGAAGTGGCGACGCTCTTTGACGGCATCGCGGATGCAGGTCAGTATCATCAAACGAAGTTCGATGCGAAGGATCTCGCGAGCGGAATTTATCTTGCGCGTCTTGTATCAGGCGAAAAATCACAAGTAAAGAAGTTGATGTTGATGAAATAAAAAAGATTAACTCGATTTTTCAGAGGGGAAGAGACGAAACGTCTTTCCCCTTTTTGTTTATAGAATAAGTCAGTTGCACAATATTCCCCAGTTACTAATCCGATAGTTTTGTCCTATATCTCAATTCCCGCAGGAAAACAACCATTTTTAAATGAACTCTTGTCAATTCGATTGGTATAATTATTGAATTACTGTATACAATTCTTACTGTCATAGAAATAAATTTAGAATTAGCGAATAAGCATTTCAAAAATTGAAAGGAGATCTTAATGAAAAATATTTTGCTACTGTTTGTTACCTGTATTTCGTTTGTATATTCTCAACTATTATCCACCGATTTCTCATCATATTCCGTCGGAAGTACTTTAGAAGGGCAGGACAATTGGAC
>DMPG01000196.1:3433-4482 GCA_003456055.1 Bacteroidota bacterium
ATTTCGGTATCGGCTAACAGTAGCGTTTTGTATTTTTCGAAACCATTTTCAACTCCCGTAAGTATTCCATCAGCCTGTACATTTTATTACAGCATGCTAATCAGAGTTTCTTCGGCTAGTGTTTGGAGTAATTGTTTCTTTCTGAATTCTAATATAGGATTCTTCTCTCGCATATGGATCAATGATAATGGTTCCGGAAAATGGAACATTGGTATTTCAAAGAATAATGCAAGTTTAGTCTATGGAACGAGCAATCTGAATTACGATCAAACATATTTGATTGTTGTTCGATATTCATTCAATCCCGGTTCTACAGATGACGAAGCATACGTTTGGGTAAATCCGTCGCTAACAGGAGAACCAAACACTGCAACAGCAGAAGCAGTTTCAGGAAATGGACAAGGAGAGTATACAACAATGACCGAATGTACGGGAGTGGTTTTATATTTAAAGACAGGAACGCCACAATGGCAATTGGATGATATTCGTGTCGGTTACGGAACAACGAGCTTCGATGCTTTCACGGACTTGAATTATGACGGAGCGATGCCGGTTGAAGTAAAAGCATTTTCAGCAATATCGAAAATGAACAGTGCTCTTTTAACATGGAATACGTCGACTGAAGTGAATAACTATGGATTTGAATTGCAACGGTCAACGATCAGCCAAACATCTAGCGCTGAGAATAAAAAGTGGAATGGGATTAATTTTATAGAAGGAAACGGAACAACAAATTCTTCAAAAGAGTATTCGTTTACGGATAACAATCTCAAAGCAGGGAAATATTTTTATCGATTGAAACAGATCGATCGGGATGGGAAGTTTGAATACTCACAAGAAGTAGAAGTAAATATCTCCGGTGTGCCGTTGAAATTTGAACTTGCACAAAATTATCCAAATCCGTTTAATCCAAGTACAACAATAANNGGATTCTCATTACAGGTTTCAGGTCCAACTACGCTGAAGGTCTTTGATATGATCGGAAAGCATGTTGCCACGTTGGTGAACGAGAAACTGGAAGCGGGAGTGTACTATCAAAGATCATTTGA
>DMPG01000196.1:4522-4650 GCA_003456055.1 Bacteroidota bacterium
GAAACTGACATCTGAAGGAAAATCTCAAACAAGAAGATTAATATTGATCAAATAATTATCACTTATGGAGACCTTGTGCCTTCCAGTGACATATAATGGGTGATTTAAATGTGTATGACGGGAAGCAC
>DMPG01000154.1:0-1695 GCA_003456055.1 Bacteroidota bacterium
TATCGCAACAGATCAAAAGATCCTTGCGCGTTCTAAACCTTCCAATATGTCAATATTGCATCCCTACGAAGTTGATTCAACTGATGTTGCTGTTGTGTTCAGAGAAACAGAACTTTCCGATAAGATCGGATTCACCTATCAGAACTTTGTTGGTGAAGATGCTGCAGATGATTTCATCAAATCGATTTTGCAATATGCTCCGAAAGAAGGGGAATCTGACCGGCTGCTCACAATTATTCTGGATGGAGAAAATGCGTGGGAATGGTACCGACGCGATAATGATGCAAAAGATTTCCTTCACGCATTGTATCGAAAACTTTCCAAACTTCACAAGAGCAAACAAGTCGTCACTGTGACGATGTCCGAATATATTCACGGGAACACGAAACGTGGAGTTCAAGCACATCCGATCGAAGCAATGCGGAAATTGGATTGGCTCTATCCCGGTTCATGGATCAATGCCAATTATGATACGTGGATCGGCGAAGATGAAGAGAACCGTGCGTGGAACTATCTTCTTGTCGCTCGGCAAGACCTGGAAGTTTCAGGATTAAAACAACCGGACCCGAAAGCTCCGGAACCGAAAGCAAATACCAAAAAATGGTATGCGTATAAAACATGGGAAGCGATGTATGCTGCTGAAGGTTCTGATTGGTTCTGGTGGTATGGAACAGATCAGAACGCACCAGCCGGTGATAAACCATTTGATATTGCATTCATCACACATCTGAAGAATCTGTACATGTTCGGTGAGAAAGCAGGGGGAACATTCCCGAAACGTGAATTCAAACCGATCATTGCCGAAAAAGAACAGATGACTATCCGTGCGACCGGCGGAACAATGGCGCAGAGCAAACAAGATACTGTGACGGTTGTATTTCTTTGTGATGCTCGAAAGATCTTTGTCCGGCGTGGAATATACATTGTTGGAAGCCATGAACTGCTCGGCAGCTGGAAGCCAAACACCATAAGAATGTATGATGATAATTCTCTTGGCGATGAAGTTGCAGACGACTCAGTCTATACACTGGTAGTGCAAATGGCTGCCGGTACGGAATTGGAATACAAATACACGAACAGCGGTCCGAGCGGTACGTGGGAGGGTGAGGAGTTCTCGCAAAGTAACAGAAAGATCGTGATCGACGGATCTCAGAGCAGAATTGTCATCAAAGATGTCTTTGGCGAACGAAAGAATTGATACAGCACTGAAATATTAAAAATGAAGTAGAAGAAAATCATTTAAACGAAAAAATCTATGATAGAAATTCAAAAAAAACTTTCGAACTCTTTTTACGCACTCCTTAGTTTGCCTGCCACGGCGATGGGTTTTGCTCTCTCAATTCAAATATCTGCATTAAGCTGGCTGCTGACGACAAAATATGATCTCAAGATAGACGAAGTCGGATTTGTGTGGGCTGCCGGTCCGCTTGCCGGGATTTTCGGTCAGGTGATTATTGGATTGATCAGCGATAAGGTTTGGTTCTGGGGAGGGCGACGGCGTCCGTTTGTATTGATCGGCGGCGTGCTTGCTGCAGGAATGCTGATGGCTTTACCGAACATTGACGTTATAAACGAACGAATGGGAATTGGCAGCTTGCTTGCTGTTGCAATTGCAGTAGCGTTAACGCTCGATCTTGCGATCAATATCAGTTTTAATCCTACACGTTCGATCATTGCAGATGTAACACCGGAAGG
>DMPG01000154.1:1754-3091 GCA_003456055.1 Bacteroidota bacterium
TTTCCTCTTTTCTGTAGTGCCGATGTTTTTTATCACTGAGGATAAAGAATTGAACAACGAAGTCGATGCAGAAACTACGAAAAAGAACAAATCGGCAACAGAGTGGGGACAATTGTTCAAGATCTATTTTGCCCATGGGTTTTCATGGATCGGTATTCAGACAATGTTTGTCTATATCATTGCGTACATTCAACAGAAGTTTTTCGGTGGAGTTACCGACCAATCCATCATCAATGCGGAATCGGGACAGATCATTGCAATTTCATTTGCCATTCTGAATACTGTCGGGTTTATCCTTCCCGCATTTGTGCTTGAACCGATCGTTGAAAAAATTGGCCGCGTTAAAACACATCTCTCGTGCGTCGCGATCATGGCAGTTGCNNAGATATTTTGGGATTGTGGCGCTCGGCAGCACTCCAATGGCGATGTATCTGTTCATGGCGGTGGCTGGAATAGGATGGGCTGCTGTAGTGAGTCTGCCGTTCGCAATTATGACTGAAAAGATAGACCAAAGTCGTACTGGATTTTTCATGGGAATCTTTAATCTTTCTGTTGTTATTCCACAATTACTTGTCAGTTTAGCAATTGGAACGATCATCAAGAATTCTGATGATAAGAATATTATCTTCATCATAAGCGGTGTCTCACTTGCTCTTTCTGCCGCATTATGGACTTTGGTAAAGGAAAAACGTGCTACAAAAAATGTGAACGCGGGAGCACCTCCTGCATCTCATTAATCTGTATTCAAGATCAATCATAAATTTAAATCATCACCGATAGTATGAAAAGCATATCCCGATATTTTTTTATCAAAATTGTTTGTCTCACCGCAATAATTGGAATAATATCTGCACAAGAAATAAAAGATATTATTCAGCCGTTGCAGATAACTCCTGGAAAACAAAATCCATTATTAGTGAGCGATCTATTCTACGCACGGAGCTACGACCTACAATTCAGTAAGAATAAAAATATTGCTGTTTCCTATAATCACAAAACAAATACAATTACTCTCAATCCAAAGAACAATAATTTTGGTGCAACTCTGCTTGAATTCACCCTGCACGGTGAGAAGAATTATCTGCCGGTGATCTTAAATAGCGGATCAACCTCTCAGCAAATCCACAATTTCACATTCAAACCGGATAGAAATGTAAATGATATATTTGTCTCCGGAAGTTTTAATAATTGGAACAAAAAAAGTCATCGATTGAACGATAAAGAGGGAAAAGGGATCTATGAACTCGGCGTTCCGCTCGATCCGGGGAGTTATATCTATAAATTTATCGTTGATGGTAAAGAGATCCTCGATCCGACAAATCCGGAAAAAACGCCAA
>DMPG01000159.1:0-776 GCA_003456055.1 Bacteroidota bacterium
AATTCCCGTAACACTTGCCAGCCGTCTTTCACCGGGAGAAGAATATCAAGTGTAATGACATCCGGTTTCCACAATTTTGCTTTTTCCAACGCCTCAACACCATTCGTCGCAATTTCGATCAAATACCCTGCTTCGTTTAAATATGTATGAAGCAGCGTGCGGGCGTGCGGTTTGTCTTCAACGATCAACACCCGGCGTTGACGCGATTGGTCGGTGGTTTCCGATATCTTTTTAAACACTTTCTCAACTTCGTTTTCCACTTGTACCATCATCGGAATGCGCGCAACGAATGTACTACCCTCGCCGTATTCACTCACAACATACAACGAACCGCCATGGAGCTCTGCTAATTTTTTAGTGATCGCAAGACCAAGTCCTGTTACTTCAATTTTCTTTGCCCCCTGGTCGGTCTGCTGGAACGGTTGAAACAATTTCTGCACTTCATCTTTTCGTATGCCAACGCCAAAATCCTGCACGGAAAATTCAATTTCATGATGTTTTCTTTTAGCGGTCAGGATAATTTTTCCTTCTGAATTGCTGAATTTGATCGCGTTAGAAATAAGATTCAAGAGAATTTGTTTTAATCGAACGCCATCCGCGATAATATCATCCAGTTCATCATCCATTACAACTTCAAACACCAACTTTTTCTCATCCACCTGCGGCTGAACAACCTGTTTGATTCCTGCAATTAAGTTTCGAATTCCCACCGGAGCAAAACGAAGGTCCATTTTCCCCGCTTCGATCTTTGATAGATCGAGGATATCGTTGATCAG
>DMPG01000159.1:792-3580 GCA_003456055.1 Bacteroidota bacterium
AAGAGCAGTTCCTTCTTCCGTGATCAAATCGGAGAAGCCAATGATCGAATTAAGCGGTGAACGAAGTTCATGACTGAAAAATGCAAGAAATCGTTTCAATTTATCATGAGCCTCCTGCGTTTGTGAACGCTGGATCTCAAGGTCAACATTCTTCACCCGAAGTTCATCGATCAATCCTCTGCGGCTAATACCCAGGGTGATCTCGCTGGTAAGAAGTGAAAGGAACGACATTTCTTTCTCTACCAGTTCACGCGATGTATTAATTAGAATCTCCAACACACCAAGTTTTTCCTTCTCAATTCGCAGCGGCAACGATACCAGTGTCGTCACATTCGATGTAACAACCTTTTCCGGTGCAAACGAATATAAAATACTGCGAGAAAGATCCGTTGTAACGACCTTGGTACCGGTTGTGAATGCTTCGATGCTTGCAAAATGCGAATTTTGAACGATCGAAAGTGCATAGAGATTTTTTTGCAGATCGGATGTTGGAACATCGGGAGCAAGCAGGATCAATTGTTCATCGTGTTGACGATGGAAATAGAGCAGAACATTTTGTATCGGAAGTTCATAGTGTAATGTAATTGCCGTGACAATATCTCCGCACAGATCTTCCAACTGTCCGGCAGTATTGATCACATGAGATACTTCCAGCAATAAGTTTCTCTGAAGTTCCTGACGTTTTTGTTCGGTAATATCCTGCAAAAAGACCGATAATCCGTTTTGGTTTGGATAGATCCGAAAATCAAACCATCGATCATAATTATTGTCAAGATACCTTTTTTCGTGGGATTGAAATGATTGTGTCTCCATCGCACGACGATATTTTTCACCCAATTCATCATTCTCTAAATTAAGGAATACTTCAAAAATATTTTTCCCCAATACTTCACTTCGGGAGAATTGCGTCCCCTCTTCCGCCGCTTTATTGAAATAGGTAAAAATGAAATTTTTATCCAGCGCGAAGAATCCTCCGCTGATACTTTCAAGAATTTCTTCCGGATCAAGGTTTGAGTGGGTCATTGTTGGGATCAAATGATAATAATGAACGGGTTAAATGCGGCGGCTGAAAACCGCGATAGGTATCAAATTGCGAATCGTAAAAGACCAAATTAAATGTACTGTCGCGCAATGTTCCGCCGGAAGGATATAAATAGAAATCGGATACTTCGTCAGTTTTTGTCTTTGATAACAATCCATCAACAGTATAAAACTTCACCGTATAGAATCCCATTGAAAATGGCGCGGTTTTCAATTGTGCATGCAGGTTCTGTTCACTAAAGATAAACACATCATCACTCATCGTTCGTTCAACCCCAGTTCTGCCAGCGTGTCCGGACGAATGAGCATCAGCAGATGTGATTGTTGAACAATAAGATATTGTTTTCCTTCAAACTCAATTTCGATTGCAGCATCACGAAGGAACAATGCGTAATCACCTTCTTCCGCCTGCAGCGGAATATATTTCACCGGATCTTTTGGTGCAGACCATGATTCCTGATCGATGAAGTTTGGATTAACAACCGGATAACCGGGACCCACTTTGACGATATATCCCGCCTGCACTTTATCCTTTTCTTTCACACCCGGAGGGAGATAGAGACCGTGAGCAGTTTTCTCCTGTCCTTTATCTGGTTCAATCAACATCTTGTCACCGACAAGGAATATTTTTTTCTTTAAAGTGAGTGCCATTTTTCCCTCACAATATACAAAGAAATAAATGTTTTATCACACTGATTTATACTACTTGGGCGTGCATTTGTATGCCGATCTTCTTTAAAAATTCGTTGGGAAGTTCTCCGCCGGCAAAGATATAAACATAGGAGTTCTTGATCTCTTGTTCTCCGTTTTGTGTAAGCAGAAGAATTGAATCTTCCCGAATTTCTTTTACTTCGGAATTGAAGATCACTGTTAATTTTTTACGAGAAACAAAATCATCAATATGAGTTTTATTCCGTTCTTTGATACGTGAAAATTCATTTTTTCGGTAGGACAATGTAACCGTATTATTATTTTGAGAAGCCAGTCCTATCGCTGCTTCAATCGCTGAATCTCCACCCCCCACAACCATAATATGCTCATTATTGTGCGTGGCTGCATCGATCAATCGATAGGTAACTTTTGAGCGTTCTTCACCCGGCACACCAAGTTTTCGTGGTGTTCCTCTTCGCCCTAGCGCGAGTATTACATATCGGGCAGTGACTTGTCTTGTCGAAGTTGTTAGAGTAAATTCATCATTCGCATACTGAATGTTGCTTACTTTTTCATTGGTGGCAATTTTTAATTTTGTCTTTTCGATAATTGCATTCCACAATTCGAGTAATTGTTCTTTACTTGCTTCAGTAAACTTAAGTTTTCCCCACAACGGAAGTTCAACAGGATTCGTCATAACAATTTTTGCTCTTGGATATTGCAAAATTGTCCCTCCAATATCTCCTTGTTCAAGAACGATATATCTAAGATTTTTTTCTTGTGCAGTCAACCCGGCGGTTAACCCCGAAGGACCGGCNNAGCGAGGCGATATACTCGATTACTTTTTTCCCTTGGGAAATTGCATTTTTGATCAGTCCCATTCCGCCAAGTTCACCGACGATAAATATTCCTTTCACTGTCGTTTCAAAATTGGCGGCAATAATCGGAAGATCAGCACTTCGTCCCGGCTTCGCCATCATCAATTCAATCCCGCCAACGGGACACGCTTCCGCACATAATCCGTGACCGACACATTTTGCGCCATGGATCAGCACAGCTTTCCCTTCGATCAAACCTAGTACATCACCTTCAGGAC
>DMPG01000201.1 GCA_003456055.1 Bacteroidota bacterium
TTATATCACCAGTGCATTGTCATCTGCAAAAAATGACCAACCTAAAATTCTTCTCTGCCATAAGCCGTATTATTTTTCGAACGCGAAAAATCTTGGAATTGATCTTACATTAAGTGGACACACACACGGCGGACAGATCGTATTNNCCGTATTTGGAAAAGTTGATGGAACACCAATTTCTCTTGCAGCGTTTGCTTCAAAATATATTTCGGGTCTATACACTCTAGATAAGTCTCAACTGTATGTGAATAAAGGTATTGGATCAGTAGGGGTTCCATTTAGAATAAATTGTCCGCCCGAATTAACAGTCATTACACTTGCATAAGAATTGGGTTTGATTGTGACATTCTTGTTTTTCCTTTGAAATTAGAACGTGTTTTATCTATATTCTTTCGTAGTTCACTAAAAGAATAATCATTTAGCAGTTCTAATTTTATGGAAGTCACTCAACATCAAGCTCCGAAAAATATCGGATGGATCGAGGTCGTTGCTGGTTGCATGTTCAGCGGAAAGACTGAAGAATTAATTCGACGGTTACGCCGCGCACAAATTGCGCGACAAAAAGTAATCATTTTCAAACCCCGTATCGATAATCGCTACTCCGCAAATCGNNCACTCAATCACTCGAATCAATCGTCGTCGATAAAGCAGAAGAAATTCTTGCACTTGCAAAAGATGCGCAAGTTGTCGGCATTGATGAAGTGCAATTTTTTGATATGTCAGTCATTGCTGTCTGCGATAAACTTGCGAACGAAGGAAAGCGTGTTATCGTTGCTGGTTTGGATCAGGACTATCGTGGAGTTCCGTTTGAACCTGTTCCGCAATTGTTAGCAGCGGCTGAATATATCACAAAGACATTNNCCTGAGTATATTACAAAAACTTTAGCCATTTGTATGGTTTGTGGAAATCCGGCTGACAGAACACAACGAAAAGTTGCAAATGCAGACCGAGTTGTGGTTGGTGCTGCGGATTCGTACGAAGCTCGATGCAGGAAGTGTCATTACATTCCTGAATAATCATTTAGTAGTATCTTTGATATTTTTTTAGGAGAATCATGGATATCATCTCTGTCTTAAGAGGTATTGGTGGAGTAGCATTCATCATTGGCATTGCATTTTTATTTTCTAATAATAAAAAGTATGTGAATTGGACGCTTGTTGCCAAAGCGTTTGGTATTCAACTAATTTTTGCAATTTTCATTATTCATAGTGTGACTCTCCGTTCATGGTTCTGGCCACTCGGTTTACTAAAAGATATTATCGATGGAATTGGTACCGGAGTTGTGGCTCTATTAAATTATACAATGGTCGGCGCGCAATTCGTTTTTGGTAATCTTGCAGTAAATTCTGGTTCAAATTCACTTGGTTTCTTTTTTGCATTTCAAGTTTTACCAACGATTATTTTTGTATCTGCTTTAACTTCTCTCTTGTATTATCTTGGAATTCTTCAAGCTGTTGTAAAAGTAATGGCAAAAGTAATGGTAAAGATACTTGGAACAAGCGGTGCAGAATCGTTATCAAATACCGCCAATATTTTTGTTGGACAAACTGAAGCCCCTCTACTCATTCGCCCATATATCGGCACAATGACCAATTCAGAAGTTTTAACCGTTATGGTTGGTGGAATGGCTACTATTGCCGGCGGAGTAATGGCAAGTTATATACAAATGCTTGGACAATCTTTTGCAGATGCGAACAATATTCCTTTAGCTGATGCACAATTAAAATTTGCAGTTCAGCTTTTGGCAGCAAGTACTATGGCAGCTCCGGCATCACTCGCTATTTCTAAAATTATATACCCTGAAATGGAAGAACCGGTCACTAAAGGAACCGTAAAACTTGAAGTTGAAAAGAATGCCTCTAATGCAATTGAAGCAACAGCTACTGGAGCTTCTGATGGTCTTCAACTTGCATTGAATGTTGGTGGTATGTTATTGGCTTTCATTGCTTTAATCGCAATGCTTAATGGTATTTTAGGATATGTCGGTGATCTAACAGGATTGAATGCTTATCTTCAATCTAATTTTAATCAAACTCTATCGATGCAATTTATATTCGGATCGGTGCTGCAATTTGTTGCAGTAGCAATCGGTGTTCCCTGGAATGATGCATTTAATTTTGGAAGCTTGTTAGGAACCAAAATTGTATTAAATGAGTTTGTAGCCTACCTTGATCTTGCAACATTGCTCAAAACAGGTGTGATGAGCGAAAAAGGTGTTATGATGGCAACGTATGCATTATGCGGTTTTGCTAACTTCTCATCAATTGCTATTCAAATTGGTGGAATTTCTCCTATGGCTCCAAATAGAAAAAAAGACATTGCTTCGCTCGGATTACGTGCAGTTCTTGGAGGNNGTACGGGCAGTTCTCGGAGGATTACTCTCTACGTTGATGACAGCTACAATTGCAGGGATTTTAGTAGGTTAAAATATTAATGAATACATATCTTCAAGAATCAATTTCATATTTACAATCTAAAATTTCTGCAAAACCCAAAATTGCGGTCGTTCTCGGCTCCGGTCTTGGAGATTTCGCGAAACAAATCAAAAATCCTATCACGATTCATACTTCTGAAATTCCACATTATCCTGTTTCAACCGTTCCTGGTCATGCGGGTAAAATAATTTTTGGTAAACTCGAAAATGGTGGCAGGCAATCTGTGGAATTAATTGTCTTTCAAGGGCGTGTGCATTTGTACGAGAGCAATGATATTCAAAAAGTTGTCTATCCAATTAGAATTGCTGCTGAACTTGGATCGGAACAATTAATAGTCACAAATGCTGCTGGTGGAGTCAATCGTAATTTTGAATCTGGTACATTGATGTTTATTCGTGATTATATCAATCTTACCGGTGAGAATCCGTTGATTGGCACTAAAGACTTAAATAATACTATATCGCTCCGAAAAAGTCCTCCTCTTTCGCCTTCAATGCTTAACAAAGCAAAATTAATTGCTGAGAAGAATGGAATTTCGACAAAAGAAGGGGTTTACTGCTGGACAAAAGGACCAACCTATGAAACTGCCGCTGAAATAAGAATGATGGCTACTATCGGTGCTGATGCGGTTGGGATGTCAACGGTTCCTGAGATTATTGTTGCACACAACTATGGAATAGAAATTCTCGGCATTTCGTGTATCACTAATATGGCAACCGGAATATCTCTTACCAAACTAAACCATGAAGAAGTGACGGAAACCGCAAACAGAGTGAAAAATGATTTTACGAAACTGGTAAATGAAATTATTTTTGAGATGAATTTATGACGTATCAAAACCGGAGTGTGTGGTTCTAAAAAATATGGTATAACATTAAATATACAATCACACCAGTTATTGAAACATATATCCAAATAACAAATGTTTTTTTTGAAATTTTCCTGTGAAGATCAAACCTTCCTTTTAAACCACGGTACAATGTTAAAATTGCCATTGGCGGAACAACCGCTGCAAGAATAACATGAGAAATCAGAATTGTGAAATAGACCGGCCGACTCCATCCTTCTCCTTGAAATGCAATTGATCCAACCTTTGCGTGATATATCAAGTAACTGATCAAAAATAACCAAGACGTTGCGAATGCTCCAATCATAAATTTTTTATGCTGTTCCCTTCTACCCGCTTTAATATGGTAATACCCAACCACAAGGAGAACAAAACTAATAAAGTTAAGAATAGCATTCACTGTAGCAAGATTTTCGAATTTCATACTTAACACTCAGCGAATTTTAAAGATGATCATTGCCGAAAAGATGATCGGTAAATAGAATAATGATGAGAAGAAAAGCAATCGTGTAGCGGTATTTGAGGTATGGTCTTTAATTGATCGGTTGAATTTTATCCCAAACAATAGAAACGATATCCCAATTAAAATAGCAACAGGAATATATTCCAAAGAAACTAATCCTACCATTGCCGGGGAAAGACTCACCCCAATCAAAATAACTTGATTGACCAAAATTTGTTTAGAGACTTTCATGCCTTTAATATCTAAATTTGTAAGAAGCTTAAAACCTGCTCTAGAATAATCCTCTCGGTACAACCATCCAATCGAATAAAAATGAGGTAATTGCCAGTAATATAATATTGCAAAGAGAGTTAATGATTGATATGAAAGTGAATTTTGTATTGCAGCCCAGCCGATTAACGTTGGTAAAGCTCCGGGGATTGCACCAATAATTGTAGCGATAGTTGAAATTCTCTTTAACGGTGTATACATGAATACATATGTGACTAACGTAGAAATAGCCAATAATGCTGTTAGCCAGTTTATGGTTAGTAACAAACCTGTCCCGATCAGAGAAGCCACAATACCAAACAGTAATGCTTCAGCAGGTAAGATTCTTTGATCTGGGATAGGTCTTTTTTGAGTACGTTTCATCATTGTATCAAACTCGCGCTCAAAATACTGATTCAGAACTCCTGATCCTCCACCTACCAACAGAGTTCCCAATGCAAGTAATGGAAAAATTACAAGTTGAGACGCATCTGGAACTTTTATAGCCAAATACGCGGATCCAAGAGCAGTAAAAACAGACAACAGAGTTAATTCTGGTTTCATTAGAAGCCAGAGATCTTTCACAAACTCCCCAACTGTTCGTTTCATTTCCTTTTCTTCAGACATTAGTGATGTTTCGTTATTCATCTACAAACCGGTTTTTTTATTTAACCAACGTAATCGTACTATGTGAATTGCCGTCATAACACAGGCCATTAAAATTAATGCTCCAATAACAACATGAAATGATGTTATAATAAACTCTTTTCGTGAAAGTACGGTAATAATTCCAAGAGTAAATTGAATTAAAACAAAAGTTATAAGAAATATTCCTGATCTTCGCAGCCGTTTTGGAAGTTCAACAGATTTCCAAAGTCTGAATCCGAGAATTAAAACAATTGTAGCTGTAATATATGCCCAATATCGATGAATTAAATGAATCACAATTTGATACGCTTCAATTTGCTTGTCTCCAGTCCATTTAACTCCACTAGCAATCAATTCCTGATTATATTTTGCAACTGCGTCGACTGACAACGATGGGAATAATTGTGAATACGCTAATGGGAAATCGGGTATTGATAATCCTGAATATGTATGACGCAATAATGCTCCGAACGCAAGTTGTAAAAAAACAGCTGCCACTGCTAAAATGGAAATAGTTTGAAGTGAACTGCCTGTTGTAAATTGAAATCTTTCTCCCTCACATCTCCACCATCGCGACGTAAAAAGAGCAATCGATGAAACAACACAAAAGAAAGTTTGTGCTAACATTCCGTGAGCAATTGAAATCGCTGTTGGTAATAAGTATAGCACAGTTAATCCACCAAGAATTCCTTGTGTTATCACTGCGACAAGAGCAAAGTAGCCTAAATTTTTAACCCAAGTTCTATCTTCTTTTACTGCAAGCCATACAGTCAATATCACGGTAAGGAAACCAACAAATGATGCTGCAAGTCGATGACCATGTTCATATTGTATTCCGCCAATCCATTTGTCGATCGGAAATGTGAACATATTCTCACCATATGTTGTCGGCCAATCCGGTACCGACAGACCGGATCCGGTGCTTGTAACAAGACCGCCGATAAAAATCAAAACGAAAGTACTGAATGCAGTGAATAAGGCAAAACGGTGTAAAGATTTGTTAAACATATTCTGGTTTGTGGTTTAGTGATAATTGAATATACAACTTTTCATTTTGAATAACAGGCAAACCTTGATTCAAGAGTAACTTATCTGTAAATTCATTAGAATTTAAAATTATGGAGCGTTTAATGAAACAATTTTTTTTGTTGTTGTTGATAACGGTTACACTTTCTGCTCAAACTGAGCGATATTTTTCAAATATCAAACAAATAACATTTGGCGGCTCAAATGCTGAGGCATATTTTTCTGCCGATGGAAAACAATTGATTTACCAGGCAACAAAAGATCAATTCAAATGTGATCAAATATTTACAATGAATATTGACGGCAGTAACAGTAAACTTGTTAGTACCGGTGACGGTCGTACAACTTGTGGTTATTTTTTTCCTGATGGTCAAAAGATAGTTTATGCTTCAACACACGATGATGATGATGAGTGTCCCCCTCGTGCTGATCGTTCAAAAGGCTATACCTGGGAAGTCTATAACGCATATGATATTTATATCGCGAATGCCGATGGATCAAAACCAAAAAAAATTGCTGCGTCTAAAGGATATGACGCAGAAGCAACAATTTCACCCGATGGAAAGAATATCGTTTTTACTTCTTCCCGCGATGGAGATTTAGAATTATATGTCATGGACGCAGTCGGTAAGAATGTCCGCCGTTTAACATACGACAAAGGATATGACGGAGGTGCATTCTTCTCACCTGATGGTAAGAAAATTGTTTATAGAGCACATCATCCCGTAAATCCTGTTGAGATCAAAGAAGGTGAAGATCTTCCTAATCAGGAATTGGTAAAGCCATCACAAATGGAATTGTATACAATTAATGTTGATGGAACTGAAAAAAAACAACTTACACACAATGGTGCTGCAAACTTTGCCCCATTTTTTACTCCCGACGGGAAGAAAATTATTTTTGCAAGCAATGTTAACGACCCTCAAGGTTACAATTTTGATTTGTATTTGATCGATCTCAACGGGAAAAACCTTCAACAAGTAACATTGAATCCCGGATTTGACGGATTTCCAATGTTCAGTCCTGATGGAAAGAAATTAGTATTTGTTTCAAGTCGAAACGCTAAATCAAAACATGAATTTAATATTTTTTTGGTCGATTGGGTTCCTGATTCTTCAGTTGCGTATGCAAAACATCATGTTGACTATCTTGCCTCTAACAAGCTTGAAGGACGTGGAACCGGTGAGAAAGGAAATGAATTAGCTGCAAAATATATTGCTGATAAGTTTTCAGAAATCGGGTTACAGCCAATGGGTGATAATGGAACATACTTCCAGGAATTTGAAGTTGTCAAATCTCTTGAATTGGGTCAACAAAATATATTGACAGCAAAAATTGGAAAGAAATTATCGACGTACACTGTAAAAAAAGATTTTATTCCTGTTTCTTTTTCAACAAATACTGCCGCGGAGGGTAAAGTTGTTTTCGTAGGTTTTGGAATGACTGTTGATTCAACGTATAATGATTATTCAAAAATTGATGTAAAGAATAAAATCGTTATTGCTCTTCGTAATTCTCCGGATGGTGACAATCCCCATTCAAAATATTCTAAACAATCAGCTTTGCGGTACAAAGCAATGCAGGCACGTGAAAAAGGGGCTAAAGCTTTGTTGCTTGTAACCGCATCATCCGATGACTCATCGGATGCTTTAGTGAAACTAAAATTTGATAATTCTACTAGTGATGCAGGAATCCCTGTCTTCTCAGTTTCCCGCGCAATTGTCAATGAATGGTTAATTGGAAATAAACTTACAATTGA
>DMPG01000002.1:0-2394 GCA_003456055.1 Bacteroidota bacterium
GTTCCAAAATTGTTTTCGCTCTCCGATAATTATCCTAACCCATTCAATCCGTCTACGACGATTGAGTTCACACTTCCAACAACCGGAAGAACAACGTTGAAGATATTTTCAATGCTAGGCCACGAAATGATGACACTTGTTGATAAGGAACTTTCATCAGGAACTGCTCACCGGTACGAACTGAATGCTGAACAATTTCCGAGCGGAATATATTTCTATCAATTAGTGCAGGGAAATCAACGGATCGTAAAACGAATGATGCTGCTGAAATAAATGAAAAGTATTGTTAAAAAAATATTTTATTTTTTTATGCTTTCGAGTGCAATATTCTCGATGACGATTGCAAAAGAGGTCATTGTATCCTCCGCAGCACAAATTACGACTGCACTTTCAACAATTGCAGCCGGTGATACGATAACAATGGTTTCAGGAACATGGACCGATCAAAAGATCGTAATCAAGGCGACAGGAACATCTGCAAATCCAATTCTCCTGCGCGCGCAGTCAAATCAATCGGTGTTGCTTACGGGAACATCGACGTTAAGGATTGCAGGTAGCTATCTTGTTGTTGATGGTTTAAAATTTGAAGGAGGATACAGTTCTTCCGGTGCTGTGATTGAATTTCAAGGGACCGATGGCAAAGCGAGTAATTATTGCCGATTGACCAATACGTCAATAAAAAATTACAATCCTTCAAGTATTGCAACAGACTATAAATGGGTTTCACTCTTTGGACAATACAATAGAGTTGACCACTGTGCTTTCGAGAATAAAACTCACATGGGAACCACGCTTGTTGTGTGGCTTTCTTCTTCAAATATTCCAAATTATCATCGGATCGATCATAACTATTTTGGTCCCCGTCCAATCTTGGTGGATATCAACGGTGATCCAGTAAATGGCGGAGAAACGATCCGTGTTGGGACGAGCGATTATTCAATGAATGATTCGTATACAACGGTGGAATATAATTATTTTGATCGCTGCAATGGAGAGATCGAAGTGATCTCAAGTAAATCCTGTAAGAATATCTATCNNGTCTTTGTCAGCTGCCAGGGAATGTTAACATTGCGTCACGGAAACCGCTGCAGTGTTTATGGAAATTATTTCTTCTGCAATAAGGCGGCAAATTCCGGAGGTATTCGCATCATTGGTGAAGATCATGCGGTGTATAACAATTACATCGAAAAGAGTGACGGTACCAGTATGAAGACAGGCATCACGATTGTGAACGGAGTTCCAAATTCTCCGCTCAATCGATATTTTCAGGTGAAACGAGCGCAGGTAGTGTTCAACACGCTTGTAGGAAATCGCTCGTCAATTCATATCGGTGCGGGAAAAGACAGCGAATTGTCCCTGCCTCCGCTCGATTGCACTATTGCTAATAATCTTGTCTGGAGTACAAGTTCTCCGATCATCACCTATAGCGATACACCGATCAATATGAAATATGAAGGAAATATTTNNCATTTCTTTACCGCAGAATAATAAATTTGCCGATCCTGGTCTTATTTTTGGAATTGATAGCATGTGGCGGCTCAACGGATCGAGTATTGCCAAAGATTCTGCTGTTGGAAATTATCCATTTGTTACCGTTGATATGGATGGACAACCACGCAATGCACCGTATGATGTCGGTTCAGATGAATATTCAAGTGCAGAGATATTGAATCGTCCTGTGCGAAAAAGCGATGTGGGTCCGTTTGCAAAAACCACCTCGGTTTCAAAAGATAAAAAAGAAATAGTTACACCGGAAGCGTTTGGTATTTTGGGAAATTATCCAAACCCATTTAATCCCTCTACGAATATTGAGTTTTCCATCCATCAACGTGCACATGTTAAATTGATTGTGTATAATGGAATTGGGGAACAGGTAAGGATCATTTTTGAAGGAAATGCAGAGGCAAACAAAAAATACACATTCCGATTTGATGCTTCAGGTTTGTCATCCGGTTTGTACTATGCGGAACTACTAAGTTTAAATCAAAATACCATTATTCACAAAATGCTTTTCTTAAAATAAGTGAACAGAAAGTTATGAAAACTGTCATTGAACAATTAGAATTGATCGGAATAGTTCCGGTCATTGCCATCGATGATGCAAACGATGCCGAACCGCTTGCGCAGGCGTTGATTGACGGCNNAGATAACTTTCCGAACTGCTGCGGCAAAGGATGCAATCACGCGAATAGCAAAAAAATATCCGACAATGCTTGTCGGGGCCGGAACAGTATTGAATATCGATCAGGTAAAAACTGCAGTGGATGCAGGATCAAAGTTCATCGTTTCACCCGGACTCAATCCCAAAGTTGTTGAATATTGTGTCGTTAATAAGATTCCGATCACCCCTGGAACTGCAACGCCGTCGGATGTCGAGCGGGCAATTGAACTCGG
>DMPG01000002.1:2514-2683 GCA_003456055.1 Bacteroidota bacterium
GATGGTGAAGCAGGATATGATCGCAAAGAAACAATTCGATGAGATCAAAAAATTAACACATCGCGCAGTGCATGTAATGCTTGGTTTCGATTTGAACCATGTCGGCGTGAATTGTAATTCAGAAGATGAAGCAATGAAGAATGCAGCACGCATTTCTTCGTTGTTCAAT
>DMPG01000006.1 GCA_003456055.1 Bacteroidota bacterium
ATAATCTGAATGAGTGAGGTGATTTACAAATTCTGTTTATACAGATTTTCTCCACCGCCGCGAACAGATCCCTCGCAACACACGAAATGGCATTGATTATCCATTACAGAAAAAATTCAAATCTCAAATTTCGAAACTCTTAATGTTCCCCTTTGATCGTTCTAGACATCAGAGCTTCGGTTGCCTGATGAGGTTCTTTTCCTTCGAACATAATTTTATACACTTCGGAGAAGATAGCCATTTCGGTATGATGTTTTTTTGCAAGATCAACCGCTGACCGGCATGTTGCAACTCCTTCGGCGACCATCACCATTTCACCAAGAATTGCATCAAGTTTTCTTCCTTTTCCGAGTTGTTCTCCAACATGTCGGTTACGGCTTNNCGATTCCTGAAAGTCCTGAAAATGTTCTTGGCAATGCACCCATTTTATCGCCCAGCCGCGTCATCTCCGCAATACCGCGGGTGATGATTGCAGCCTTTGTATTATCACCGAATCCTGCACCGTCAACAACACCCGCACCGATAGCGATCACGTTCTTCAACGCACCGCCAAGTTCAACTCCGCGGATATCATCGGAGACATACACTCGAAAATACGGTGTACTGAATGTATGCGCCACGATCTTTGCTGTTCGAGTGCTGAATGATGATGAGACAACTGCGGTCGGAATTTTCTTCACCACTTCTTCCGCGTGGCTTGGTCCGGAAAGAATGGCAATATTGGATTTCTTTTCGTGTTCAAGAATATCAATCATCACTTCGGACATTGTCATTAATGTATTGTTCTCAATTCCTTTTGCAACATTAACAATGATCGTTTTGTTCAAATCAAGATGAGCGATATCCTTCAGAATATTCCTGAGAAACTGCGAGGGAACTGCGGTAACAATCAGATCTTTTTTTGATGCCGCTTCTTCGACATCATTCGTGATCTTAAGATGTGCGGGAAGCGTAATTCCCGGGAGGTAATCGTTATTGGTTCTGGCATTGCGCATCTCCTCAATTTGATCAGCACGATAACTCCACAATGTTACGTCCCGAAAATTTTCACAGAGAACGATGGCGAGCGTTGTTCCCCAGCTTCCGGCTCCAAGAACTGAAATGCGCATGATGAGACCTTTAGACGTGGGCAGATGTAAACTATTTGCGGGTACCTTTGAAGTGAGTCAATTTATTTTCCGTTCCAGCCAGCAATCGTTTGATGTTTTCACGGTGAGTATACGTAATGAGCATTGAGACAGCAATGGCAAAATAAACCAACGTATGATATCCGGGAATATCAACGTGAAAAAGATTCTCACGAATGAACATCGAAACCGGAATCGCCATTGCTGCAAGAATTGATCCGAGCGACACATATCTCCATAATAAAAATACGATTGCGAAGACACCCATGGCTACTGCAAATTCAACCGGCGCTAAGCCAAGGATCATACCGGCACCGGTCGCGACACCTTTGCCGCCTTTGAAACCGGCAAACAGTGTCCAAATATGTCCGAGGACTGCAACAATGCCGCAGATGATCTGAACAACGGTAAAATCCTGAAATGGCGTTGCATTATTAAATGGTAGAGGATTTGGATCCCAAAAAATTTGCGGAACGTAATACGTTGCAATAACTCCCTTAAACAGATCAAACAAAATCACCGCAACGCCGATCTTCCATCCGAGCATTCTCAGAACATTCGTACCGCCGGCATTGCCGCTGCCAAACTTACGAATATCGCCGGCACTGGCAAGTTTCACTGCAATGATACTTGTTGGAATGGAACCGATCACATAACTGATCAGTAAGACAACAATAAAATTTTCCATCTAATTTTATCCTCTGTTACGAAAAGAGTACAGTATACTGTAATGGCAAAATAGCAAAAACGAATGCTTAGATGCAAGGATGTTGACAAATATTTATTTATGGAACAAAGCGTTTTAATAATAACTCAGCAAATAACAGGTCATCCGGAGTAGTTATTTTAATATTCTCATAACTTCCTTCAACAATTATCGGCAAAATACCTATCTGTTCCGCTAAAAATGAATCATCTGTTGCGGTAATGTTCATTTTCTCTGCATTAGCATATGCGTCGATCAGAATCTGACTTTGAAAGGTTTGTGGTGTTTGAACACTCCACAGTGATGATCGATTCAACGTTTTTTCAACGCGACCGTCGGTCGATGCTTGTTTCATCGTATCTTTAGCACGAACTGCAACAACTGAAGCACCGAAATATTTCGCTGTTTCTATGGATTGGCTTATCTCTTTTTTGTGAACAAACGGACGAACCGCATCGTGAACTGCAATGATCTCTGTCTTTGGATCAATAAAATGCAATGCATTTGCAACCGAATCCTGGCGGCGCTGACCTCCCTCGATCGGAGGTTTCAATTTTGACAACGAATATTTTTGTTTGATCTCTTCAATGATCGGGAATGATGACCGCTGCGTCGCAACGATGATCTCGCTCACTTCGTCGCACTGTTCAAACCGTTCCAACGTATGAACCAGAATCGGTTTATCGTTCATCAACAGAAATTGTTTGCCGATGGTTGCTCCCATCCGCTCGCCAAATCCTGCCGCCGGAATGATGACACTTGTTACCATACTACTCTTTCACCGCTTTCGGTTTACCGAAATATTCGATCACAAAGTTGAATCGCGGGAATAATTTTGGAAGACGCATGACACTCATCATCATAACGCCGATGGATAACCGATCAATCCATGAGGAGGTCGGCCAACCAAGATGAATGGTGATCTTCTTATGAGGAAGTTCATAATCCAACGCATACAATATTTCCGTGATTCCATGATAGATGGATTGACTTTGGCTGGCAAATCGAAAATGATTGACAGCAGATTTTTCCGGAATTCCCGCACGGGGGTGATACAAACTGATAAATGCAGAAGACGTATCATCCACCGCTGGAGAATGTTCATTCGGACGACGAAAGTAGATATGAAGGTTTTCCGCTTCTGATTCCACAAGGTAAAAGATCATATTCAACGGCTGATCGGTCTGTGCAATTTCTTTTATTTCCGGTGCACGTTTTTTTGCAACACGAATCCCTATAAATAGGAATATGACTGTAACGGTGCTCCACATCAGAGTTCCAGAGGGCTTATGGTATCCGAGATACAGAAAACATGAGAACATGATCATAAATAGTATAATGGTTCCGGAACGATGTGTATTAAATGCCAGAACATCTTTCGTCCCTTTTGAGTACCGATAGATCAATAAACTTCCAAGATTAATGGAAAAACTTGCCAATAAACCGATCGCATACATTTCAGCCAGCAGCATTTGATTGCCGCCGGTGATAAAGACAATAAATGTATAAAATATTGCATTGCCGATATGGACACGATATAGTGACTGACGATTGTTTGTTTTCAGTATCCAATGGAACCCATATCGATGTGCTACCCGTTCCATCAATTCACTGGATGCAACATATGCCGTGTTCACCGCCATCATCAATAGGACACTCGCAAGGATGCCAACAATATAACCGAACGGAACTCCGCCGACCATTCGTGCAAATTGCGTAATGAGATCGGTCTCGTGCTTGCTCACATCTATATTTGATGAAAGAACCACTACTGCCAGAAGAGGGGTAAAGATTCCGGTGGTCATAGCAAGAAAGATATATGCATGTTTTACATCTTTCCATGATTTCACTAATCCCGCAGTTTGAACGACCGATTCAATGCCCGAATATGCAAGGATACAACTTGAGACACCGACAATCACAAAGAAATACCCGTTGAACCAATTTCCATCGCTTATACCAACAGCAAAATCGGAAAAACTTCTCCCTATCGTGTGCAAACTATCGGGTGTCATATGGAACATTCCCGCAGTGACAAGATTAATGAGGATTATTGCCGCAATGATAAAAATTATATAGGTGAATTTTGCATTCTCTTTTATTCCGATAATATTCAATCCAGCAACAAACCAAATAATGCCGGCCTGCATCATAAATTTCCCCGTTTCAGAGACATGGAAAAATGACAGACCGTTCTCCACAGCACTAACGGTAGAAAGACTTGCCGTCAGAACATAATCCACAATGATAGAAGCAACAGCAATAAATGAAACCGTTGGTCCCAGTACGAGATAGGAAAACGAATAGACACCCCCACCTTTGATGTTATGAAATTCCAGAATCTCAGCGATCTCTGTCATCCTCATCGATAGAAATCGAATGAGAATCGAGGTCAGAAGAATGAAGAGGATCGCATTTGTACCAATCACTCTATACGCTTCGCTCGGGGCATAAAAGATCGACGTCAATTCATCCATCAACGTAATGATCGCAACCGAAAGCCACGTCAGCCACCATCGTCCTTTTGAAAAATAGGATAACAGTTGTTTGCGCGTCATTAAATATCCGAACGCACTGATCAACGCAAGGTTGATCGCAGTGGTAATGAAGAATTGCTTTGTAAGAAAGATTTCCATTTTTTTTAATTAGAGTATGAGCATCGCGTCGCCATAACTATAGAACCGGTAACCTTTTTTGATAGCGTGTTTATATGCCCGCATCGTTAATTCGTGTCCAGCAAATGCTGCAACCAGCATCAACAATGTCGATTCCGGCATATGAAAATTGGTGATCAATCGATCTGCTATCTTAAAATCATATGGCGGGAAAATAAACTTATCAGTCCACCCTTTCAGCGGTTTCAGATGTCCATCCGTTGTTACACTCGATTCTACAGCACGCATTGCACTGGTTCCGACAACACAGACTCTTTTTCGTGCATCGATCGATTTATTGACGATCTTCACTGTCGGGTCTTCTACTTGAAAATATTCAGAATCCATCTTATGTTTTGTAAGATCCTCAACTTCTACCGCTCGAAATGTTCCCAGTCCGATATGTAGAATGACCGGAGCAAAACTGACACCGTTTTTCTCCATTTTTTTCTGCAGCTGTTTAGAGAAATGAAGTCCGGCTGTCGGAGCTGCAACCGCTCCTACTTTATCAGCAAAGATTGTCTGATAGGTATCTTTGTCTTTTGGAGTTGGCTCTCGTTTGATATAGTTCGGAAGCGGAGTCAAACCGATCTTATCGATCACTTTGAAAAAATCTCCAGTGTAATTGAACCGAACTGTTCTGCCGCGTGACGTAGTATTGTCGATCACCTCACACCAAAGATTCCCGTTATCAAAATAGATCTTGTTCCCGATCCTCACCTTTCGAGCCGGATCAACGATCACATCCCAGATATTATCCTCAACATTCAATTGACGAAGAAGAAATACCTCGATCTTTGCATTCGTTTTTTCTTTTTTCCCAATGAGACGCGCTTGAAATACTTTTGTCTCGTTGACGATCATCGTGTCGCCTTTGTCGAAATATTCTGCAACATCATAAAAATGACGGTCTTCGAACGTCTCGTCTGCACGATTAATCACTAATAAGCGTGAATGATCACGCGGATTTGCCGGATGCTTAGCGATAAGATTACGCGGAACCGGATATTTGTAATCGGAAAGTTTCATAATACACTGTTCCTTTCGGGGGCTTTGCCCTCTGTGGTAAAAAGTGCCCGGCTGCCTACCGTACAAGAGGCAGCACTGCGTGGCTATTAATTTGTTGATTTATATTTTTGCACTGCCATAAAAAAGGAAGCACAGATATTCTTTGTAAACGGGTTTTCTTCGTTGGTCATACGTTCCGGATGCCATTGTACCAAAAGCAAAAATGATCTGTCGATTTT
>DMPG01000101.1:0-250 GCA_003456055.1 Bacteroidota bacterium
GATTCCGGCATTGTCATATCGAATGTGAAGAGTTGATTTGGTCGAAGTTCTGTTGAAGGAGAACCATCGGCATTTAAATGATCATATACTAATTGAGATTTTGCATCGATAAAATATCGTTGAAAATTCTTTTCCAATATATTTGCAATTGTTTTCCACCGCGCTGCGGTATGGTACTCGCTAAAATATTCCGCAAAGAATACACCGATCATCAATTGCTGATGCCACAGCGCCTGAATGTCGCACGCCC
>DMPG01000101.1:287-6861 GCA_003456055.1 Bacteroidota bacterium
AGAAATCCGAGCGAGTCAGAATGGAATTTGATCGTTCCCTCGATTGATCTGAAAATTATCGGATACATTTCTCGGACAATCGAAGTATCCCCGGAATATTTCACGTATTCATAGAGTGACTTTACAAACCACGGTGTTCCATCCGCAGTATTATAGATGACGGATTGCGGTGTTGCAAGATTTGGTATTCGTCCGTAATTTGAATTTGCAGGATCGAGTTCCTGAAATTTTGCATATGAACGAAGAACATCACGCGCATCGGTAAAATTTCCGATGATGTATGTTGCTCCCGGTAGCGAAATGAACGAATCGCGTCCCCAATAATTATTGAACCATGGTAAACCGGCAAAGATCCCCTTTGTTCGTTCGCCTCCGGTGGATTGATTCATGATCAATGCATCAATCTGAAGTTTGGCCCATGCAATCGCTGTTGTTAGATCGTCGCTATTTGTTTGCACAGGAGAAAGGGAGAGTAAACGCTGCATCCGCTCTTTTCGTTTAGCAATGAATTTATCGGCTAATATCACAGATTGGTGTGCACTTTCTTTCAACGATGGAAAATCTCTTNNACAATCTCGGTCGGAACAAATGAAGCGGCGGTATTTGTGCGTATCCACCGTTGATCGATCAATGAGATCGCGGAATCAGCAATAAAATTATCGGTCGGTTGAATTATTATTTGGGCGAACGGATTTGTTACTTCGATCAACAGAACATCAATACTATCCAACAGTGTAACAGTTTCTTTGATCCCATTGGAATATGTTCGAATGATCTGATGCGGAAAAACAATAGTAGTTGCGGAAGTTCGATCCAACGGTTTTTCTTTGATCGAAATGGAATAATCATGAAGGATTTTTTCTGCATTAACGAACCATCCCTGCCATCCGCCGGTATTTTGTCCGTTCACTTCACCATGAAATGTTCCGGCTTCTTTATTAGTGAAAACAAACTGTCTTCCGGGACCGGAGACTTTTATTCCTAATTCATCAATTGACTGAGAACGAAGGAATGCAAAGTTAAAAATTAAAAGGAAAAAGTATGAACATATTTTTTTTATCACTTCTCTGCCTCCGTGTCTCCGTGGTTAAAATCATGATGATACACCGCATCGGCTAACAGCCAGCTTGCATCACGGATCGCCTCCTGTGTGGAAAGTTCTTCGGGAGAGATTTGTGTTAAAGAGGTAAGACCGAGCTGTCTTTTCAAATCTTGATTGTTTCCTTTGACCCGTCCGACAAACGCATGAACAGGTTTGTTCAATTGTATAGCGCGTGCGGAGATTCCTGCAATTCCTTTGCCATAGAGTGTTTGTTCATCCAAAATTCCCTCGGTGGTAATAACGCAATCACACGAAGCAAGCTTTTCATCGAAATGAATTGTATGAAGGATAAAATCAATTCCGGAAACCACTTCGGCATTACAAAATGCCATCAATCCAAAACCTAAACCGCCCGCTGCACCGCTTCCGGATATACTATGAAATTCTTTTCCGATTGTTTTTTCAACAACATCAGCATAATTTTTTACTGCTGCTTCGAGATAGGGAAGTTGATCGTCATTTGCTCCTTTTTGTCGAGCGAATGTATATGTTGATCCTTGTTCTCCGAGTAAAACATTCTTTACATCAGACAATGCAATAGTTTTAACGTTATTCATCCTTCCTAATTCATAATTCATCATTGAATGGAGTTTTGATAGAGAAATTGTTCCTTCACGTAATCGGTCGCCATTCTCATCTGTTAAATCAATTCCCAACGCGCTTATCATTCCTGCACCGCCATCGTTTGTTGCTGTTCCCCCAAGTCCGATCCAGATCTCTTTACATCCCTTTTTTTGGACTTCATTGATCAATTCTCCAATTCCACGTGTCGTCGACATTGCAATCGTTTCTGCTGACGGTGTGATATGCTGCAGTCCGATTGCTTCTGCAGATTCAATAATCGCGATAGATTCTCTCGTGATTCCATATCGTGCTTTTACTTTTATTGATGGAATTGGTCCGGTCACTTCTTGTGCATAGATCGTTCCGCCCAATACGTTCATTAAACAATCAAGCGTACCATTGCCGCCGTCTGCAATTGGAGAGGAAACAATTGTTGCATTATGATATTTTCTTCGCAAAGTTTTTGAGATAATTGCGGAGATCTTAGAGGCGGAGAGAGCTCCTTTCATAGCATTTGGTGCGAGCAGGAAATTCATACAGAAATGTAGAAAAATATTACAGCGGGAACAACGGGAGCATAAATTATTTTATTTCTTTCAATCGTGAAACGATCTTTTTAATCGCCGATAGATTTTGTTTGTTCACCAAAATCAGCAACGTATCGTTTGCCTCGATATATGTTCCACCACTCGGAACGATATATTCGTCATTTCGACTGATGACTACGATAAGACTGTCGCTTGGCAGACCGAGTTCAACGATCGGTTTGCCGATCATTTCGGCATTGAACGGAACGATAAAATCTACCAATTGTGTATCGGAATTTTCACCTGCCGCAAATTCCATCGGCGAACGGGATAGGTATAATTCCGGTTCGGAAAGATTGAGCCATGCCGCAACAGCGGGAATCGACCAGCCTTGGATCAACGCCGATGTTAACACGATGAAAAATACAATATTAAAGATCAGTTCAGCACCTGGTATTCCCGCAAGCAACGGAAATGTTGCAAGGATGATCGGGACAGCACCGCGCAAACCAACCCATGACAAGAAAAATTTTTCTTTCGTTGAAAATTTTGAAAAAGGAAGCGAGATAAAAACTCCCAGTGGACGAGCAATAACGATCAAACAAAATGAGATGATCAATCCGCTGCCGATGATAGGAATGATCTTATGCGGAAACACAAGAAGACCGAGTGTGAGAAACATCGCAATTTGACTGAGCCAGCTTAAGCCGTCGAAGAAACGTATCAAACTCTTTTTCTGCACAAAATCACTGTTCCCGATGACAATTCCGGCAATATAGACCGCAAGAAATCCGCTTCCTTGGAGCAGCGTTGTTGCTGAATAGACAAATCCCGCAAACGCCAGTGCAAACACCGGATAGATCCCTTCATATGATAATTTCAAACGATTCAACATTCCGGTCATAACTTTTCCAAAACCGAAACCAAGAGACGCCCCGATGACCATTTGATAGACGAACAACAATGCGACCGATGCAACAGTCTTTTCAGAATCGGTGATCAACTGTAATGTTCCGATAGTAAGAAAAACTGCCATCGGATCGTTGCTCCCCGATTCAAGTTCGAGGGTCGGTTTTAAATTTCCTTTTAAGCCAACATTGTTGGAGCGAAGAACGGAAAAGACCGCTGCTGCATCTGTTGATGATACGATTGCTCCGAGCAGCATTCCATAAAGGAAGGAAATATTCAACAGGTACATTGAAACGAAAGCAATTACCAATGCGGTGATAATAACACCGAGCGTTGCAAGAATGGACACTTCACGAATGACCGGGCGGACAGAATTCCATTTTGTTTCCAAACCGCCCGCGAAGAGTATGAATGTGAGCGCAATAATGCCGATAGACTGTGCGAGTTTTGCGTCGTCAAAATAGATTCCTCCGGGACCGTCGGACCCGGCGAGCATGCCAATGCCGAGAAAGATCAGCAATGTCGGAACACCGAGATTATCGGAAAATTTTGCGATTGCAACACTGAGCAGTATCAACGAACAAGCGATCAATAGTATGTATTCGATAGAGATCATTACAATAAAGGTAGAAAAAAAATGAATACCTGCAAGTGAAGAGAAGAATAAAAAAGCTGAAAACAAGTGATAGAGATTATGATAAATGACATCGAAATAACACCGATAGGTTTCTAAAATGAAAATTCGTTGATCAAAATATCAAATAAAACTTTTGTATATCGCCTTTAATATACCATTGTCGACAATCCTGTCTTTTTAATTTCTCAAATAGAGAATATAAATCGGATTTCTTGAAAAAAAATTGTTACATTTTCTCTCGATTGTTATCGTTGATGAAATTATACCATCCACCAGGAGAATATATGAAATACTCTCTATTCTTATACATCATCATGATCGTTCCAATCCTTTTATTCTCTCAAGATGAAGAAAAAATTCTACAAGCACAGAAAGAAGCAATTGTATCGCTTTCTGCCTCAAAAGGATTTTCACTGGAATCTCTTAATGAATATCTTGTTCAAAAGTTCGGAATGCCGCTGCCGGATTTATCCCGAAAATATGCAGCGGATGTGATCCGGCTTTTCCAGTCAGATAATCCTCCAACACCAATAACAAATAATGTTCAACCCGAAACACCGCCGTTGGCGCCTCAACAACCGGTGTCAAAGTTTCCGGTAAAAGAAAATGGAAACGGGCCGATTCTTGCTCAGTTTTTAGAAGAGGGTATGTCCAAACGATTTCATCTTATCGATGGGAATATCATTCAAGGTACGATCATAAAAATAGAAGATAACATCTGTCAACTTGAAACGGCAGAAGGTGTATTGAAAATTCCCACGAAAGATATTCTTGAAGAGACGGCAGAAATTTCAAAACGAGACGAAAGTCGATATATTGGTCCTGTTATTAAAGAAACATTGGAGACCATTTCCATCCGTTCGAAATACGGTGATGTGACAATAGGAAAAAAAGATATTCAGGATATGAATAGATTCCATGGCGGGAAAATGGTCCCCTGGGCTGAAGAGAAAAAACGTTTCTATCGCGGGGCAGTTTCGTTGACCGATATCTTTGACGATCCGACTGCGTTTCCGCTGGAAGCGAATGCAATGTATATCAGCGGACTCTCCGTAGGGTATGGATTTACGAATCACTTCATGGTTCACACATCGTTTGGGAATAATTTTAATGGCGATCTGAACCTGCGTCCTCTCTGGCAGTTTTATCACGAAAACACGGCAACGAGCAGAACGGGAATTGCAATCGGCGCGAATATCTACAGCCGCCATGATATGGCAACGGTTCTCGCAAACCGCATACGGTATATCAGAAGAAAATCAGACCATCTCTTGCTGAACGATCCGGCACTTCTGAATATTTCTATCGATCAAGTAATGAATCTGGAATACAAGAGAACATTCTTTTCAACATTGTACATTGTGTATTCAAAACTGTGGTCGCAGGAAACCGGACGTGGTGAAATGGGTTATCATTTTGGAATTAAAACGAACACGCTTCCGTTCATGCGCGACGATATACTGAATAAATCATACGAATGGACCAATGAAAATGCCAATGCAATTCCGTTTAGAATATGGGCGGCATTTGAATATGATTTAACAAAGAGCCTTAAATTTGCGGCGGAAGTATGGGCAGATAATGCTTACCGTTATCGAACGTTGTCAGAAGTCCGAAAAGATTATGTTTCGGATTCCACTCCGTTCGTGTTAGATGCAAAAAATGGTGAATATCGCACGGTTGATGTTGATTTCGGTTTCTTATATGCGGTCAATGACAGTTTTCGTATAGGAGTTCACTTTAGAGAAGCGTATTTTGTTTTTTTCTGGAGAATATTGGAACTGTAAATGGCACACTCAATAAAAATACTTTTTTGTTGTTTGATCATCGTGCTGATGTTTCAGGGTTGTATGATGGAAATAGGATTTTCCGCTAAAGAGATCGATGTTCCCGTATCAATGACATCGCAAGTCGGCAGACCGTATACGGTCATTAAACATTTCACTGTTGAACAAGATCGCTCATCGTTGTTTATTAAACGACTGTGGGGCGGAGGACTTCCTGATATTACAGCGATGCTTTCAAAGGAATTAAAAAAGACACCCGGCGATGCGATCATTAATCTTTCAATACAAGGAAATACTCACGCATCCGATGCCGCACTTCCTGTTGTGATCGGCATCGGAGGTGTATTTATTTTTTCCCCATTGATCCTGTTTATTTTTGAGCCGCTATTTGCTGATCTCAAATCATTTACCGCAGAAGGAGATATCGTAATATTCACAGATGGTTATCAGAACAAAAATAAATCTTCTCTAACGATAGATCCAATGACAGGGCTGCCAACGAAAGAAGATATAAAAACAGAGTTTGATCCTGACACAGGCCTACCAAAGAAATAAAAAGTTCAACAATCCGATTGTTCTGAACAATCGGATTGTTGCTTCGATATTATGTAGATGCTGTTACTTTCTTTTGCATTTTCACCAATATAATCCCTCCGATAATCATACTCACAAGCCAGTAACCGGAATCGATGAGTGTCAATACAAATGATTTTCCTTGATATGAATTATTGACATATACTACCATTGCAACAAATCCGAGCCAATTCCAAAAAGCAACTTGCACAGCACCTTTCAAGTCTGTTACTTTGAATGCATGATGCACGAAACACTGCACATAGAATGTAATGAAGAATGCAACAACAGAACCGCCATAAACAATCGCTAGATCCATTCCGCTCATGTTCTTTGCCATTTCTTCTGTTACACCGGTGTACATCATCCAAGGTGCAGAAAATATATTATACCACACAGTACCAATAACCCACATTGCAATAGCTGCAGCCGCAACGGCACCGTAATTGATCTTAACATCCATAACTAACCTCCA
>DMPG01000101.1:6891-8830 GCA_003456055.1 Bacteroidota bacterium
TAAAAATTCAGATGTCGCAGGATTCAATAATATGTGCTCCCGAACGTTCCAAGAACAATTCTTTCACGAGAGCTTGCGCAACGGATGAAGCTTGCACCGGCTTATATTTTTTTGGAATAAACGGAGTAAAGAATTGACCGATCTTTTCACCAAGTCGAAATTCTTTCCTGGTACCCAATAATAACGATGGACGGATGATTGTTGTCCTTTCGAACGAAATATCAAGGATTGCATTTTCTAATTCGCCTTTGACACGATTATAGAATACGGTTGAATGAGCATTTGCACCAAGCGCGCTGACCAACAGATAATGGTATGCACCATTCTGTTTCGCAATTTGTGCCGCTGTTAAAGGGTATTCATAATCGACAACACGAAACGCATCTTGTGAACCAGCCTGTTTGATTGTTGTGCCAAGTGCACAAATCACAGAATTGACCGCAAAGAATGAGCTATGATTTTTCATCTCATCAAACGGAGCAACAACAGAAGTGATCTTATTATCGGTCTGAGAAATTGGTGAACGGGAGTATACCCTTATCTCAGATATTCTTTTTTCAGCGAGCAACAATTGCAGACATTCATTGCCGACCAATCCGGTCGCGCCAAGAAGTAAAATTTTCACTATTTTGTTTGCTCCAATTTCTTCATGTCCATTGAATTCAAAAGTGAATGTAATATTGTTACATCGGCAAAATTATTTCCATTGGCATTCACCAGAAAACGATTTCCGACAACCAATTGAAGTGAACATGAATTGGAATTTTCCTGCGAAGAGACCTTTTCTATTCCTTTGTAATCTTTAAACTTAACAGATTTTTCATAACCATTCTCTGTTTCATTTTCAAATTCCATTCCGCCGATCATTTGCAATGCTGCAGACATTCCTTCACCCATCCCGGCATAATCTGTAATATCAATCGTAGCGCTCCAGGTGACATCCACTTCTACGGAATCTTGTTTTCCATCATCCATTGTTTGGAGTTCTTTTATTTTCTTTGGTGAAGTGAATTCAACCGAAGCATTGGACGAGGAAATACCCGATGAAGACATTGTTTGTCCCTTTGGTTTCTGGCGTGTAAATCCTTCCGGTGCTTTTGTCGGGAGGAACTCCTGCAATTTTTTGAAATTAATGATTTTTAAAGGAGCAGTTTGGGTTGATGGTTGAGTCTGAGATTGTGCGGCAAGTTGTAATGAACATAGCGCAATTGTAATTACGAGCAAGAAATATTTCATAAAAATCTCCCTGATAATGTTGTGCAACCTACGCTTTCTGTTCAAAACATTCAAGGGACGCAGATGAAAAAAACCTACGGACTATTACAGGACGTTGAAATTATTATTGTCCATGATCGTTACAATAGATTATTTCCTTTCCTTTCTATCAATTTTTGACGAAATTCAATTAGTTTTAATCAAAACAACAATCAGAACAATAACGAATTAAAAATAATTGGAGAACGAATATGTCTATTATAATTGATGTTTGGGCGCGAGAAATTCTTGACTCACGCGGAAATCCTACCGTTGAAGCGGAAGTAGAACTTGAAGACGGAACAATCGGACGTGCAGCTGTTCCGAGCGGTGCTTCTACCGGAGAACACGAAGCGGTTGAATTACGCGACGAAGATAAGAATCGTTATCTCGGTAAAGGTGTACTGAAAGCGGTCGAAAATGTGAACGACATTATCGCCGAAGAACTGACCGGATTTGATGCAACGGATCAAGTTGGTATCGACCAGATGATGATTGAATTGGATGGAACATCAACAAAATCAAAGCTTGGAGCGAACGCGATCCTTGCCGTTTCGCTTGCAACTGCTAAGGCAGCGGCAAATTATTTTAACGTTCCATTGTATCGGTATATCGGCGGAACCAACGCAAAAATACTTCCCACACCGATGATGAACATCATCAACGGCGGACGACATGCCGATAA
>DMPG01000101.1:8935-10940 GCA_003456055.1 Bacteroidota bacterium
GACGAAGGGGGATTTGCTCCAAGTCTAAAATCGAACGAAGAAGCTCTTGATGTTATTATGGACGCAATTAAAAACGCAGGATACAAAGCTGGTGAAGATGTGTTCATTGCTCTCGATCCGGCGGCAAGTGAAATGTATCAGAAAGATGGTTCGTATTTATTTTATAAATCAACGCAGGAAAAATTCTCTGCTGAACAAATGGTGGCATATTGGAAAAAGTGGGTGGATAATTATCCGATCATTTCCCTTGAAGATGGAATGGCAGAGAATGATTGGAAAGGCTGGAAACTTCTTACCGATACGATCGGTGCAAAAACCCAACTGGTCGGAGACGATCTGTTTGTCACGAACACCGAATTTTTGAAAAAAGGAATCGTTGAAGGAGTTGCAAATTCTATTCTTGTTAAGGTGAACCAGATCGGTACATTAACGGAAACACTCGATGCAATCGAAATGGCAAAACGTGCGCATTACACTGCCGTCATCAGTCATCGCTCAGGCGAAACGGAAGATGCAACCATTGCGGATATTGCAGTCGCAACAAACGCCGGTCAGATCAAAACAGGAAGTGCAAGCCGGACCGATAGAATTGCAAAATACAATCAACTGTTGAGAATTGAAGAAGAGCTCGGAACAACTGCAATCTATGCGGGTATGAGCGCATTCAATGTAAAACGGTAATTATATAAAAGCATCAGCCGCAGATTCATAGATAAATACATCTGTGAATCTGCGGCTTTTTTATTTTGTTCTACGCTAATAAAGGCAATGATAACAATGCTATTTCGTTCTTTTTTCCCCCTGTAAAATTTTGTATATTTCAATAAAGAACAAATTAGTTTTGCAGCATTCAAGACTTCGTTCATTGTTCAATGAAAATGGTTATCCCAAAAATTCCCCTCTCCATAGCAATATTGAGTTTAACTCTATTGTTCTTTTCGTGTGATAACGTTTCTGGTGTCGGCGGATATATCCCGAATGCCGATTATCTCGGGACGAATAATTCTGTCTATGCACATACTTTTTTTGTTATCGATTCATTAGGAAATAAAATTTCAGACTTTAAAGATACCGTAACAATTAGTGTGTCAATCGAAGAAAAGGCGATCAACGGTATTTCACCATCTATAAAGATCATCGCAAACTCTCGCTCGGCTGAGCTAAATGGTATAGGAAGCGACAATTACACTCAAACGCGATGGTATTCACAAGCAAATGATACCGTTTATTGTACGGCATATTCTGGTTCTGGGGGAATGTTCTTGCCAAAAAAAACAAATATCAATCGCGATCAAGGTTTTGATTTTGATACACCGTATTTGGTAACAATGTTGATGAGATCTAAAAAAATTCCTTTTGATTCAATCTATAATGCATCAACAAAACGAGCCATCTATCTGATGCCGCTGCAAGTCGGGACACAATGGCATGGTTATCCGAGTAGTTATGGTTTTATACAAGTTCGAAAAGTTCAAAGTATTGAAAATATTACAACGAATAACAGACAGTATCAATGCTTTAAGGTTCAAACTTCAATCAATTCAGAAGTATTTAAACCTGATGAGACTTGGTATGACTATGTTGCCAGAGAAGGAATAATATTACGGATGATCGCTTTAACAATGGAAATCAGTACCGAAACAAATCCTAATGGTATTGGAAGAGCAACATTCTATGAACGGCTTGAACTTATTTCACAATTTTGAAATTTCACTAAACACTCTTTTAAACAACAAACGAAAAACCTATGGCACATATTAAATTCGGAACTGACGGCTGGCGCGGAGTGATCGCAGAAGATTTTACCTTTGCCGGCGTGCAAAAGGTTGCGCTTGCAACCGGACGCTATTTTGCAAAACATAAACTAGCAAAGAATGGAATTGTCATCGGATACGATGCGCGTTTTTTGTCGAAAGAATTTGCCCATTGCGCGGCACAAGTGATCGCTTCCATGGGAGTAAAAGTGATGCTGTCGGAAAAAATTTCGCCGACACAAATGGTGTCG
>DMPG01000167.1 GCA_003456055.1 Bacteroidota bacterium
GCGGCTCCTCCAAAAGATAAACCAAATCACTAAAATCAATAGTGTTAAAGCAAAAAACTTTAACACTATTCGTTACAAAAACACTTCATAAACTCCCTTTCTTTTCGTATTTTTGCATTATGAAAATAACAAACTGGGGAAATTATCCTGTCATCGATGCAGCCGTATTATCGCCTGAGTCTGTTGATGAGTTAAAAAAAAATGTTGCAACGCATCCGGAAATGATTGCACGTGGTTTAGGGCGTTGTTATGGTGATTCATCATTAAATCACACCATCGTTTCGACTGTACGACTAAATCACCTTCTTTCGTTTGATGAAAAAACAGGCGTGATCGTGTGTGAGTCAGGAATTTCATTATCTGAATTATTAGAAGTTTTTGTCCCTCGCGGATGGTTTTTACCGGTCACACCGGGAACAAAATTTGTGACTGTTGGGGGGGCCATTGCATCTGATGTCCATGGAAAAAATCATCATCTTTCAGGATCATTTTCAAATCATCTTGAGTGGATCAAAATTCTATTAAGTGATGGAACAATTGTTAAATGTTCAAAAAGCGAAAACCAAGATCTTTTTTGGTCAACGTGCGGCGGAATGGGATTAACCGGAATTATCATTGAAGCATCATTCAGGATGTTGAAGGTTGAGACGGCATACATTCGACAGAGAATTGTTAAAACCAAAAATATTGACGAAACAATTGAGGCTTTTGAAGCCAATAAGCATTGGACATACTCCGTTGCTTGGATAGACTGCATTGCAAAAGGGAGTTCCCTTGGACGTTCGGCATTGATCTTAGGAGAACATGCCACTAAAAATGAAGTCGGTTATCGATATAGGGATCCATTAAAGATTGATAAAAAAATGTCGATTCCATTTCCAATATTTCTGCCAGATTTTGTTTTGAACTCTCTGACCGTGAAAATCTTCAATGAACTTAGATATACAACGTATGTTTCAAAAGATTCTTTTGNNATTATAGAATATGAACCATTCTTCTATCCGTTGGATGTTATAGGTGATTGGAACAGGATGTATGGACGAAGAGGATTCACTCAATACCAATTTGTCCTTCCTAAAGAAGCATCAAAAGAAGGATTGCAGAAATTACTCACAAAAATTTCTGAAAGCGGAGAAGGATCGTTTTTAGCCGTACTGAAATTATTTGGAAAGCAGGAGGGGATATTGTCCTTTCCAAGAGAAGGATTTACTCTCGCACTCGATTTTGCAATTTCACCAACATCACTAAAATTATTCAATGAGCTAGATGAAATAGTGAAAGAATTCGGCGGCCGTCTTTATTTATCAAAAGATGTTCGAATGAATAAAGAAATGTTTGAAAAAGGATATTCCAACTCAGGTAAATTTTCTCTAATAAAAAATAAATATGACGCACTTCATAAATTTCAATCGTTGCAATCAAAACGCATTGGGATATAATCGAGAAATGATTCTATGAAATATATTTTAATTATTGGCGCAGGATCAGATATCGCTCGCCCATTAGCATATTTGTATGCAAAATCTGGTTATGGAATTTATTTAGCGAGTCGTAATATTGAAAAATTAAATCGTGATGCAAACGATATAAAACTTCGTTTCAATATTGATGCATTCGCATATCAATTTGATGTTACGAAAACCGGATCTCATCAGGAATTCTACAACTCACTTCCGATGAAACCATTTGGAGTTATCTGTTTAGCGGGAACTTTGGGTGAACAGAAGAAATCTGAAAATAATTATTCGGATGCGAAAGATGTTATTGATACAAATTATTCCGGACTTGTTTCAATTCTTCACATCGTTGCCACCGATCTAGAGCAAAGAAAAGAAGGATGTATTGTTGGAGTTAGTTCTGTTGCCGGAGAGAAAGGCAGAAAAAGTAATTACATTTATGCTAGTGCAAAAGCAGGGTTCACTACATTTCTTTCAGGATTGAGGAATAGATTATTTACATCTCATGTTCAAGTGTTAACAGTTCACCCGGGTTTCATACGGACTAAAATGATCGAAGGAAGAGAGACTCCTGGAATAATTACCGCAACATCTGACGAGGTTGCAAAAGATATCTTTGCGGCTCAGCAATCCGGAAAGGATTTCATCTATTCAAAATGGTTCTGGAGATTTATTATGCTTGCATTCAAAATGATCCCAGAATCGATAATTAAAAAATTAGATCTTAAATGACAACGAGAAGCAGAGCGGAACTGTTTTTATTTGCTACTACATTTATTTGGGGGAGCACATTCGTTGTCGTTAAATCAGGTAGTGAAAATATTTCTTCTTCGTTGTTCATTGCGTTGCGATTTGGAATTGGCTCATTGATTTTTGCATTATTTTTAGCAAAAAAAATAAAGACGATTACACTTCAAACATATAAAAAGGCATTTTTTCTTGGATTGATGTTAGGTGTTGGAATTCTTTTACAGAATCAGGGAATCTATCACACGACAGCATCTAAGTCAGCATTTATTACGGGGTTGATGGTTATTTTTACTCCGATCGCTCAACTGATCATTGAACACAAAGCACCAAAGATAGGAAATCTGATAGGAGTTGTAATCGTTACGTACGGTTTATATTTGCTGACATCACCATCAGGATCCGAAATAAATTACGGAGATATTTTAGTACTTATTGCTGCCGCAATTTTTGGAGTATTTATCGTCTATCTTGATATCTTTTCTAAAACTGAAAATGTTTTGCATTTAGCATTTTTACAAGTTACGATTGTCACTCTCATAGCGCTGGTAGTGGTTCCGTTCGAAACAATAAAATTTATTCCGTCAACACACTTAGTTTTTTCTTTGCTGTATATGGGAACCTTGGCTACAGTTTTTACGACATATATTCAAACACGATATCAGAAAGACACTACACCAACGCGTGCTGTGATCATTTTTACAATTGAACCGGTGATTGCGTCAGTGCTTGCTTATTTTTTTCTTGATGAGCTATTAGGCATTGTTGGAATAATTGGTGCCTCATTTATTGTGGTTGGGATTTTGATTTCCGAATTTTTTGATAGTCTAATGGCTAAATTTTTGTTTAAAAATGAATCCGTAGTTGAGTGATGATCGAAAATGCTAAAATTACGGTAAAAGGATTAGTCCAGGGAGTCGGATATCGATGGTTTGCTGATAGAACTGCACGAAAGTGTGAGGTACAGGGATTTGTAGAAAATCTTTCTGATGGTTCTGTTTATTTGGAGGTAGAGGGGAAGAGAACTGAGATAGAGTACCTTATAAAGGAGCTTCATTCCGGACCTAAGATGTCAAAAGTTGAAGAAGTGGTTGTTGAATGGAGCAAACCGCATCATTTATTTATCAATTTTAAAATTAAAGCCTAATGACACGAATCGGATTTGGATTTGATGTTCACAAACTGACCGAGGGTAGAAAATTGATCCTCGGCGGAGTGGATATCCCTTTTGAGAGAGGATTACTCGGTCACTCTGACGCAGATGTGCTGTTACATGCGATTTGCGATGCTTTATTGGGGGCTGCAGCCCTAGGAGATATTGGAAAGCACTTTCCTGATAATGACATGCGTTTCAAAGGAATTTCAAGCATTGAATTATTAAAGAATGTTGGAATATTATTAAAACAAAATGGTTTTGGAGTGGGTAATATTGATACCACACTTGTATTGGAAAAACCCAAAATAATACCTTACGTAGATCAAATGCAAAAAAATATTGCAGAGGCGCTCAAAATTTCCGAAAACCAAATTTCAATAAAGGCAACAACAAACGAAGGAATGGGCTTTATTGGGGTT
>DMPG01000059.1:0-5735 GCA_003456055.1 Bacteroidota bacterium
GAAACAAAGGAGAAGTTCCCGAAGGCGAATATATCATTCCAATTGGGAAAGGAGATATTAAACGTGAAGGTACCGATGTAACGATCATCGCATGGACAAAGATGGTTGCAGTTGCATTAAAGGCTGCTGAAGAATTACAAAAAGAAGGAATCAGCGCGGAAGTCCTCGATCCGCGAACGCTTCGTCCGCTGGATGAGGAATTGATCATTGAATCGGTGAAAAAAACAAATCGCTGCGTGATCGTTGAAGATTCATGGCCTTTCGCCAGTGTCGGGACAGAAATTGCGCATCGGATTCACACAATAGCATTTGATTATCTCGATGCACCGGTGGAAAAAATCAACAGCGCAGATATTCCGATGCCGTACGCTGAAAATTTNNAGCGCAGATATTCCGATGCCGTATGCAGAGAATTTGGAACATGAAGCTCTACCGAATCCGGAAAAAGTTATCGCTGCAGTGAAGAAAGTTTTATATCGTTAATAATTGTAGGTTGAAGCGTCGCTTTGACCTACAGAATTAAAAGGAAAATTATGGCAACAAAAATGTTAATGCCGAAACTCAGTGATACGATGGATGAAGGTGTCATTCTGAAATGGCGGAAAAAAGAAGGGGAATCAATTAAGCAGGGAGATATTCTTGCAGACATCCAATCCGACAAAGCGGATATGGAACAGGAAGCGTATGATTCCGGCGTAATTTTAAAATTATTTGCAAAAGAGGGTGAAGGAGTTAAAGTCGGTGCTCCGTTGGTAATTATTGGAAAAGCAGGAGAAGATATTTCTGCAATGTTGACTGATACCGCAGCATCGGCTGCGTCGGCTCCTCAACAAGAAGCTGCCCCTGTTGTTGCAAGTCCGGTTGTTGCTCCCGTGTCTGTTTCAGTTCCTGCTCTGACTGTTCCCGTTGTTACAAGCGGCGATTCACGGATCAAAGCTTCACCGCTTGCAAAAAAGATTGCACAAGAAAAAAATATTGATCTCCGGACAATCAGCGGAAGCGGACCATTTGGAAGGATTGTAAAGGCTGATGTTGAATTAAAAACCGGCAGTTCGTTAACGCGCAAAGTTCTTCCGCCGATGCAGACAAAAGAGATTCCACTCTCGATGATGCGTAAGACAATTGCAAAACGATTGCTCGAAAGCAAAACAACGGTTCCGCATTTCTATCTGACAATTGAAATGAATATGAAACGTGCGATCGATTTCCGCGCTACATTAAATGAGATCACTGGAACGAAGATCAGTTATAATGACATCGTGATGAAAGCTGTTGCGCTTGCGCTTCGTGAAAATCCGAAAGCGAACAGCTCATTTATGGGTGATAGGATCATCCAACATGGCAGAATTGATGTGAGCGTTGCAGTTGCGGTTGATGAAGGATTGATCACGCCGGTTATTCGCAATACCGATCAAAAGACTTTGACCGAAATTTCTTCTGAAACAAAAGAGCTTGCCAAACGCGCTCGTGAAGGAAAATTGAAACCGGAAGAATTCACCAACGGAACATTCACCGTCAGCAATTTGGGAATGTATGATATTGAGAATTTTGCCGCGATCATCAATCCTCCCGAAGGTGCTATCCTTGCGGTTGGATCTATCGTTGAGAAACCGGTGGTGGAGAACGGACAGATCGTAGTCGGGCATACGATGAAGGTGACAATGTCGTGCGACCACCGAGTCGTTGACGGAGCGATCGGTGCGCAATTCCTGCAATCGTTCAAACGCATAATGGAAAATCCTCTGTCATTGGTAATATAATTTTTCAGATATTGATTCCCGACGTCACTCGACCATAGTTGAGTGACGTTTTTATTTTAAACCCTCCGTATTTACTCTTTGTTCTATTGACAATCCGATTTTAACTTCTTAACATTCTTTACAAATTTTATTCTTCTGTCATAACCATTCATTAAAAATCCGCCGTCTTTTGGGCGGACTGTTTAGGAGTCGATATGTCTCGAATAGTCTGAGGTGGTCTCATCCAATGTTCAATCGCAATTTCCAACGACCAGCCAATTCCCAAGATTAAAAAAGCAATGATCGATAAACACATTCCGCTGATCGAAAAAACGGGAAAGGTAGGGTTGCAGATATTATGTTTGTAGGAGATCTTCAATGGACCGTATTTCTGTACAGAACAAAAAACAAAAGTAAAATATGAATCAAAGCCTGAATATTCAAAACCCAAAACCCGAATCTCAAAACAAAAAAGAAAATCATAAATCCAAATACTAAAAAATCAAAACTCATGTCCGAAAAACTATCCTCCCAAGAAATCGTTGAACTCACTGCAAAATATACGTACGGAACCTGGCGCAAACAAAAAGGATGGAAGCCTCTCCACATTGTTGATGCGGAAGGATGTTACTTTACTGATGGTTCAGGAAAACGATATCTTGATTTCTCTTCACAATTAATGTGCAGTACACTTGGTCATAAAAATCAAGCTGTGATCAAATCTATAGGAGAGCAGGCACAAAAACTTGCTTACGTCGCACCCGGATTTGCAACTGATGTGCGCGTTGAACTTAGTAAACTTCTTCTTGAAGTTCTTCCTGAAGGGTTAGAAAAATTCTTTTTTACTACGTCAGGAACAGAAGCGAACGAAGCTGCATTTAAAATTGCTCGAATGTATACCGGGAAGACAAAAATCATTTCTCGTTATCGTTCATATCATGGTTCAACGATGGGTGCGATTGCAGCGACCGGCGATCCTCGTCGCTGGGCGATGGAGCCTGCAGGAAAAATTCCCGGAGTTATTTTTGCGCCGGAAGTAAACTGTTATAAATGCCCATTGCTTCACATATATCCGGAATGCGGAATTGCTTGCGTTGAATATATCAACCATATGATCGAGAACGAAGTAGATGTAGCTGCAATAATTATTGAACCAATTGTCGGTACAAATGGTGTTCTTATTCCACCTGATGAATATCTGCCTCGATTGCGAGAGATCTGCGATAAACATAATGTCTTAATGATCGCCGATGAAGTCATGACAGGCTGGGGAAGAACTGGTGCTTGGTTCGCAGTAGATCATTGGAATGTGAAACCCGATATTCTTGTTACCGCAAAAGGAATTACTGCAGCGTATGTTCCGCTTGGTCTTTGTGCAACCACAATGAAGATCGCTTCTTTCTTTGATGAAAATTTCTTCTCTCACGGTCATACCTACGAGGCACATCCGATTACGCTTGCTCCTGCGATTGCAGCGATCGGTGAAATACGAAGAATGAAACTTGTGGAACGAGCGAAAGAACTTGAGGGATATTTAAATGAGAAACTTAATGCATTGAAACCAAAGCATCCATCTATTGGTGAAGTCCGCGGAAAGGGATTGTTTTGGTGTGTCGATCTGGTAAAGAATCAAAAGACACGTGAACCGTTTAATACGAAATCTGATAAAGTGAATGGTGTCCAATCTCTTGTCGAAAAAGTCGCTGCAGAAATGATGAAGAACGGAGTTTTTTTACAAGCATGGATCAGTCATTTTGTAATCGCACCGCCGCTGATCATTTCAAAAGAGGAAATTGATATTGGTATTGACGCGTTGGATGATGCATTAGCGATTGCTGATAAGGAAATGAATTGAAAACTAAGAGATCTCTGGTTNNTCAAGATTCAGGGTTTAGGGGTAAAACTCTATTCTTTAACCATATTTAAATTATGGTTAAAGAATTTGGTTACAAAAAACTGGAAATTTATAACCTTTCCCACAAGTTGGCAATTGAAGTTCATAAAATGAGTTTGGAACTTGTAAAAATTTGTATTCATCAACTATTGATTTTTTGATGGAAAAGGCATATATTTATTCCCTATAATTCAGGAACAATTTATCAGGAGATATAAACGTGGCAATGGTTGATAAGAGTACTACATTTTTTAGAGAAAGCGATATTGCGCAAAAGTGGTATGTCGTTGATGCAAACGGAAAGACACTTGGTCGTATAGCATCGCAAGTTGCACGAATTCTTCGTGGAAAACATAAACCACAATTCACACCTAATTCCGATATGGGTGATTTTGTCATCGTTGTGAATGCAGAGAAAGTAAAGATTACCGGTAAACGATTGGAACAAAAAGAATATTTCCACTATACCGGATATCCTGGTGGAGCTATTTTTCAACAATTTAAAGATGTGATAAAGAATCATCCGGAACGTGTGATTGAACATGCAGTTAAGGGAATGATTCCCCACACAAAACTTGGTCGTCAGATCATCAAAAAATTAAAAGTATATCCCGGTACAGAGCATCCTCACTCTGCTCAAAAACCGGAAGTCATCGAATTCAATTAACGTAGAAGGACGTACATGCAGCAAATGATCAACGCAGTCGGACGCCGTAAAACATCGGTCGCCCGTGTGTTCTTAAAAAATGGTTCAGGAAAGATCACTGTCAACGAACGTGATTTTGAAACATATTTTCCGCTTGAAACACATCGCAATTCTATCACCAAAGTATTTTCTGTAACGGACACGCTTGGTAAATATGATGTGAAGGTGAATGTTGATGGCGGTGGAGTTTCAGGACAAGCCGGCGCAGTTATTCTTGGCGTCGCTCGTGCATTAGTGGAAATTAGTGAAGAAAATCGTCCGGTTCTTAGAAAAAACGGAATGATGACGCGTGATCCCCGTATGGTCGAACGTAAAAAGTACGGTCAGAAAAAAGCGCGTAAGAAATTTCAATTTTCCAAACGTTAAAATTTTTTCCATCAAGCAATGCATGTTGTGCATTGCTTGGTATTGTTTTATTAATCAAACATACTTTTGGATTGATGCAGCGGTGTCCGGCATAACTGGACTCTGTATCAAGATGAAGAAAGTAGAAGAACACTTAACCAAACATAAAGGAACACTATGCCTCGCGTAGAACTCGCAGAGTTACTTGCTTCCGGTGCCCACTTCGGACACCTAACCCGTCGTTGGAATCCAAAAATGCGTCCTTATATATTTATGGAGCGTAACGGAATCCACATCTTTGATCTTAAAAAAACCCAAACACTTCTTGAAGAAGCTGCAAATGCTGTCTCCAATGTTGTCGCAGAAGGAAAGAAAGTTCTTTTTGTCGGCACAAAAAAACAAGCAAAAGAAGTGATCCAAGCAGAAGCAAAACGTGGGAATCAATATTATGCGACCGATCGATGGCTCGGTGGAATGTTGACCAACTTTGCGACAATTCGTAAAAGCGTAAAACGTTTGACGAATATTGAAAAGATGGAAACTGATGGGACCTTCGAAAAGATCACGAAAAAAGAAACGTTATTCCTTTCACGAGAGAAAGAAAAACTTCAAAAATCGCTTTCTGGCATCGTAGAGATGACCCGTCTTCCGGGCGCACTTTTTATTATTGACGTAAAGAAGGAAGCAATTGCAGTACAAGAGGCAAATCGTCTTGGCATTCCGGTGTTTGCACTCGTAGACACAAACTGTGATACCGATGGAATCGATTATATCATTCCTGCAAATGACGATGCATTAAAATCAATTCAATTGATTGCGCGTGTGTTTACGGATGCAATCGTTGAAGGAAATGCACGAAAAGTAGAAACTGCTCCGGAATCTGACGAAGCAGAAAAGCAAGAACGTACTGATAAAAATGATCGAAGAGAACGTAGACCACGAAGACCACAACATGAAACAGGTAAAGTATAATTATGGCAATATCTAGTGAATTGGTAAAAAAACTACGCGACAAAACCGGCGCGGGAATGATGGATTGCAAAAAAGCCCT
>DMPG01000059.1:5772-5956 GCA_003456055.1 Bacteroidota bacterium
AACGAAGGAATAGTCGTATCAAAAATTTCTGATGACGCAAAACATGGAATTCTTATTGAGATCAACTGTGAAACGGATTTTGTAGCGCGAGGTGAAGATTTTATAACCTTTGCAAATTCTGTTGCTCAGATCGTTTTCGACAAATCACCGAACACGGTTGAAGCATTATTGAGTCTTCCTCATC
>DMPG01000030.1:0-12143 GCA_003456055.1 Bacteroidota bacterium
ATTCGATTATTTTTCTGATCTTGATATTGTTGACGGCAGGTGAACTTGCAGCACAAGTTCAGTCCTCGTCACTGATGGTGCTGAACAGGGGAAAGCTTTGGCAGACGTACTCCTATGGAAAATCTGGTCCGCCGTTTGGTGATTGGGCAAAAAAAGGGGTTGGATTAGACTGGCCTGGATTTGATCCTACATTGATCAATGAGAATCTTGGCGGATCAGCATCATATCTTTCTACAGGCGGTATGTATGTCGGCGCAAAGTGGAGCAAGGACAGCGTTATTACGGTCGACGATTGGGCGATGTATGCCGGATCTATTGCGGACGGAGCAAATTCAAAATATGTTGTAACTACAAACACAGAAGTTTTTCCCGGTGGAGAAAATTATTGGGTTCAGAAGGATGCACATGCCGGTGAACAAGTGTTGAAGACTGTTTGGGAATACAACAAGAATTACACTGATAAGAATGAAGAGGCATACAAGCATATGCTTCCCATTCGAGTGACTAGAACAGTGCATCAGTGGAACGGTTCAATGGTTGATGAAAATTATATCATCGTCGAATATGTCATCAAAAATATCTCTCCGGAACTTCGTGCGTCGGTTCCTTCCGGTCGGTTCGTTGCAGATACACTCTTTGATTTTTATTCAATGTTGTCGTACGGAATCCATTGCAACTCACGTGAATGGTCGGTGCTATTTCCAACTCTGACGCCAGGAGCGCGCAATACACAATTTCTTTATACTGCCGCCTCAAAAACACTATATGGTTACGCCGTAGATGATCCTACGACGCTTGGTTCAGTGAAAGAAGATTTTGGTTTTGCTGCGTCAATGGGGCCGCTTGTCCTGAAGGATACCACAAACAATAAATATTCTCCCAGCGGGGAGTATCTAGCACCAGCATGTGCAGGATTTTCGTTGTTGTATGCAACAAGGAATAAATCCGGTGCGACAACAGCTGTTACACAATACGGATGGTCTGCAGCTGATCCAACGCGAGATCTTGGACCGTTTACGAATGTACCATCACTGGCGGAACCGATGTATGCAGTATTGAAGGATATCACAAAGACGTACCATTTTGTCTCAAGTCCGATCGACACCTTCTATATGAAACGATCACGAATGTGGTCTCTCATGTCTGTCGGTCCATGGGATATCATGCCGGGAGACTCCATCAGAATTGTTGTAGCTGAAGTCGTTGATGGTATCGATTATAGCCGCGCAGTCGCTTATCCTCAAGTTCCATCAAGCATCGTCAATACGGATGCAAAAAAGGCGTTCAATGCATCTGTTGCGCGTGCTAAATTGACGTTCGACAATCTGTATTCACACCCAAATCCACCGGCTGCACCAAAGTTCACTGTGGATTATAATCGAGCCAGCCGACGGATCGCTAATGTTATTCGCTGGGGGAATGATGCTGAAAATATTCCGGATGCCTATGACGGATCAAAAAGTCTTGCAGGATATCTTCTCTATCGCTCTGCATACTTGCCCATTGGTCCGTGGAAATTGATCGATACAGTATGGAAGAATGATTCGCGATACTTTTCCGGCAATGGTTATATGTATATGGATTCAGCAGTCACGATCGGAGCAGGATATTATTATGGGTTGACGGCGTTCAATACTGCACGTACCTCATGGACTGGAGTGCAGACGCTGACAAACATTCCTCCATTGGAAACTTCCATCTTTGCCAACCGGACAACGACACCATTTGTTGCAACATTACCGCCGACACAATCAGTGAGCGATGTTCTTGTCGTTCCGAACCCTTTTGTGATCGGGTCAGGACAATCTCAACCAGGTTCCGGTGATGACCTGCAGTTTGTCAATATCCCTAATCCATGTACAATTCGAATTTACACCGTGCGGGGTGACCTAGTGAAAACAATAAATGTTGGAAATGATGTCGGTGCAATCGTGCCATGGAATCAGGTCTCTGAATACGGTCAATTCATCAAGAGCGGTATCTATATTTATCATCTTGAATCGCAGTTAGGTACAAAAATAGGGAAGTTCGCAATTGTACGATAGCATAATGCAGAAATTATGATTTCATTTCTTAAAATCTTGCAACCAGCAGTAAGTAATATGAAGTGTTCGTTTAAATATTTTACAATCTTATTTTTCGTATTTGGGACAATGTGTACATCTGCGCAGGAATTTAAGAAAACTGCAACTGCCGGTTTTGTTTTTCTTGAAGTACCGTCGAGTTCACGTGCAGCTTCGCTTGGAGAATCAGGACTTGCGTTGGCTGATGAAAATTCTTCAGCTGTTTTTAATAATCCTGCATCTCTGGGATTCAGCGAGTATCAGCATTCATTTTCAGCGTCATATGCCCAGTGGCTGGCAGATATTAAGAATTATGCCTCCAGCTATGCGGTAAAAACTGATATAGGTACGTTCGGCATTGGACTTGTTTTATTTGATTATGGATCGATGCCGCGGACAGTGATCGCGCAGGACAAACAGGTATTCGATGTTGTGGGAACTTTTGATGCAAAATCAATGGCGGTGGGTGCGACATATTCCAAAATGTTGACGAATCAATTTTCTTTCGGAACGACGCTCAAATTTGTGCAGGAGCGGATCGATATTTACTCGGCGAGCAACATTGTCCTCGATGCAGGAGTTCTATATTACACTGGACTCGGATCATTGAGAATGGCAGCAGCGCTGCAGAATTTTGGTGCGAATTCGAAATTCATCAATGATGAATTCAAGATGCCTGCAGTGTTTAAGTTAGGTTTAGCAGGTGAACTCTTAGGCGATGCATCATCAGAACAAAGATTAACCGTCACCGCTGAAGCGAGGCATCCGAACGATGGCAACGAAAAAATAAGTATCGGTGCCGAATATTCCTGGAACAATAGTATTGCATTGCGGGGAGGTTATAAATTCTTCTACGACGAAGAGTCGTACAGTATCGGTATTGGTATCAATCCGCAATTACCAATGCCGGTCATAGTTGATATCGCATATGTAAATTATGGCAGGTTCGACAATATTCTCCGGATGACGATACAAGTTGGGATGAATTGAAAAAATTTATGGCAATGAGAATTACACATAGAACAAATATTCTGCGTAAGAACATTTTGATAGTTCTAGGAATGTTTCTATTTCCTTTTGTTCTGCAAGCACAATTGCATTCTATTACTGCTTTCTCTGAATATTCTTCAACCTTATCAAAACGGTTAGATGTCAAGAATGCCGATGCTGTAGGCGGCGGTGTAGATATTATTTACTCTGTTACAGAAAACATAACGTTTGGTCTTCGTACCGGATACTATCTCTATTCTATCAGCCAAACGGATCAACTTAATCGCTGGGGATGGAAGTTTTGGAACGACAGATATTTTAATAAGATCCAAGCGGATATGCGGGCGGATCCATCACTTTCGGCAGTGATCGGTTCTGTGCAGAAAATGGATTTTATTCCTGTATCGCTGCATTGTAATTATTCTTTTGAAGTTGTTGAAGATGTGACAATTGTCCCTACGCTTGGTGCGGGTGTTGCGTTCTATAAACGCAGATTATTTGCCGATGAAACATGGACGAAAGTTTTTCCTGCTGCAGCATATTCTTTTACCTATAACTTTAGAAACTTTGCACCCGACAAGAAGGGGAATCCAATTTTTGGTTCGGCAGGTGTTGCTGTTCGATACAAAATATTCTCAAGTGTGGGGATTTCATCAACATTTAATTACACACAATACCTTGAGACCAAGAACAGCTTTGGTTACAACGAATTTATTTTTGAGAACGAGTATGGAGTAAGAATCGGATTGGAATTCTTTTATTGAATAGTATGAGTAAAACAATATCAAGACAAATAATGTGTGTTAGTTCATCCAATACTCAACGATATGTCAGCACCAATGTGAGTTCCATTGTCTGCGGCATCATTTTGTGTATCTATATCGGAACATTCACTCTATCTGCTCAACATCAAACTACAGTTATCGGGGCAGGATTAGTTCACGAATTACCATTAGGATCATTGCATGCGCGCTTCCTTGGATCAAACGGGGGAATGATCTATGCCGGTGTTGAAATCGATCCTCATTTGACGTGGATCGGTAAAATTGAATATGTTGAATTCAGCACGATCAATTCTTCCGTTCTCAAAAAAACGGTAACGGTGGGACAGGGAACAAATGCACAGAAATACAAACTCCCGCTGCCGAAACTCACGATGAATTTAAAAACAGCTGCCGTCACCGCTGAAGCGCAATGGAGCCTTTTTCGTTCCGATGATCTGGAGTCAAACGGTATAATTGGTTTTGGNNGGGTGAATACCCGCAGTGAGTACTATGATTCTTTATTTGTAAACAATACATCTACCGGAACGATGGAAAAAGTGGCTGCTCTTGCAGTTCCTGCAAACAGGCAGGAAGATTGGAGCGGTACATTCAATCTTGGAATGGAATTGTCAGCCAAACTAGTTGGACCTGTATGGTTCACTGTCGGTGCTGACTACAAAATGATCGTTGGTGAACTTTGGCAGACACTCGATCTTGATATTGAAAACGTTGCCGGTATGCAATTCATTTCGTTGCGTGCCGGACTGAAAACTAAACTCTAAAATACATTCATTTTCCCATTTGAAAAACATGAAACGTTTTATCGGTGTTATATTAATATTTTCTCTCCAGTTTCTCATCGCAGGAGGAACAGACAATGTTGTTCGCGGCGTTTGGCTGACCAATGTTGACAGCAAGGTATTGAATTCAAAAAAGAATATCGAGTATGCTGTTGATCACTGCTCAACGATAGGCATCAATACGATCTTTGTTGTTACATGGAATAAAGCGATGACCACGTATCCCAGTAAGGTTGTAAAAGAACTTACCGGACTGGAAATTGATACATCGTTCACCGGAAGAGATCCTCTTAAAGAATTGATCGATGCCGCACATAAAAAAGAAATTAAGGTGATTGCATGGTTCGAATTCGGTTTTTCTGCGTCTTATAAACAGAATGGCGGAACATTACTAAAATTGAAGCCTGAATGGGCGGCTTTGAACAATGAAGGAAAACTTGTCACGAAAAATGGTTTTGAATGGATGAACGGTTTTCATCCTGAAGTGCAGGATTTTATGCTTGCCATGATAATGGAAGTAGTTCAAAATTATGATGTAGACGGGATACAAGGAGATGATCGGCTTCCTGCAATGCCCTCGGAAAGCGGGTATGACACATACACCGTCAATCGTTATCAATCAGAACACAATGGTCAATATCCTCCGAAGGCTTTTAAAGATACAGCATGGATTCAATGGAGAGCGAACATTCTGAATCTATATATGAAAAGAATTTATTCGTCAGTGAAATCAGTAAAACCAAATATTGTCGTTACAATGTCGCCGAGTATTTATCCATGGAGCAAAGAAGAATATTTGCAAGACTGGCCCACGTGGTTGAACAACGGATATGTCGATCAGATCATTCCTCAGAATTATCGGTACGAATTAAAAGAATATGTCCGATCGTTGGAAGAGATCCTGGCTTGGCAGATCGACAAAGATAAAATCAATCGATTCTACCCCGGAATACTGCTGAAAGTTGGCAANNAAAAACACTTCACCATTCACACCGTGCTTTCTGTTCTCATTATCCATCCCAAAAATTTCTTTCGGATATGATCAATGAGAACAGAAAGCACGGTGTGAATGGTGAAGTGTTTTTCTTCTATGAGGGGTTGAAAAAATACCCTACCTTCTTTAAGAATCTCTATAAAGAGAAAACTCATTATCCCTCTAAGACAAACTGACCATGGGAGAATTGTTGAAAAGAGTCTCATTGATCCTTTCTGTTGTATGCATTGTCGTTACCGCATTTGCACAAAATAAGAGTGAAGTTCGCGCTACCTGGTTGACGAATGTAGACAGTAATGTTCTTTCCAGTGATCAGAATATTTCGGAAGCAATGGATTATCTTGCATCCATCGGGATTAATGTTGTATTCCCCGTAGTATATAACAAAGGATATACGTTGTATCCAAGCACGATCATGGGAAATCATTTTAATGCCTCGGTGCTTCCGAATTCACCCTTTGTCAATAGAGATTTCCTTGACCGGCTTGTGATCGAAGCTCATCGGAACGGTATCGAAGTGATTCCATGGTTTGAATTTGGATTTTCAACATCATACAGTCTTAACGGCGGACATATTCTTGCTAAATATCCTCAGTGGGCGTTGAAGGATAACACGGGGAAATTGGTAGTCGATAATGGATTCGATTGGATGTCTCCGATCAATCCTGAACCACAAAATTTTATGATCTCACTGATAACCGAAGTGCTGGATAACTATGCTGTAGATGGTGTACAGGGAGATGACCGATTACCGGCAATGCCTGTTGAAGGAGGATATGATTCGGCAACAGTTGAAATTTATAAATCTGAATTCTTTGGCGCTGTACCTCCAACGATATTCACCAACACCGATTGGATGAGATGGCGCGCAGATAAACTCACTCAATTCTTAACACGCATGCGTGATTCGGTGAAAGCGAGAGGGAGCAATACGATCCTTTCTGTTTCCCCTGCTCCGTATTATTGGGGATATGCCCAACTCCTACAAGATTCTAAATCCTGGGTTCAACAAGGATTGCTGGATAATGTTGTTCCTCAATTGTATCAATACAATATGAGTGATTTTAATTATTCGCTCAATACTACATGGAACGATGTCGGACAATACAATCCGCAGGCATTTACTTCCGGAATATTAGCGAGGGTCGGAGCATATGTCGTTGATACCACATTTCTTGGACAGATGTTGAATGCAAATCGAACGAAAGGTGCAAACGGAGAATGTTTCTTCTTTTATGAAGCTCTGCGTGCTAACAACAATCGGATCGGATTGTACCTGAAGAATAATTTCTATCAGACACCGGCGACACTTCCATATCGAAATGGGAAAATCTGGATTCCGAAAGCAACGATTGCAAACGAAACTGATGGTACTATTCTAAAATCGGGAAACTGGACTGAATATTTAATGGCTGGATTTAAAGGAGCAATCATCCGTACTTCTGATACTGTTAATACCGCAGAAATACGATACAGTTTCGCCGTGCAAAACTCAGCATATTATGATGTGTATACGTACCGAACACCAAATACACCGTGGACAAAAAAAGCAAATTACACATTATATTCTGATGCAGACTCATCAACAGTTACCATTGACCAAAGTGATTTAGTAAAAAAAGGGTGGTTCAAACTCGGAACAGTGTATCTCTCTGCCGGAAATAAAACTGCTTTGAAACTCGACAATTCACAGTTGGAGAGCGGAAAATATCTTGTTGCTGATGCTGCAATGTTGATGATCAACCGAAAACGGTCACCGGATGTCGTGCTGGGTGTGGATAGCAAGAGTATTGCTTCAGCAAACACAGTATCAAATTTCGATCTATCGTACAATTATCCAAATCCATTCAATCCTNNTGAATTAACGGTCTATGATATTCTTGGAAGTAAAATCAATACTCTGGTGAACGAAGTACAATCGCCAGGAAATTATACTGTAGTGTTTGATGCTAAGAATCTGGCATCGGGTACATATTTCTACTCACTAAAAATCGGGAATTCAACCGTTACGCGAAAGATGATCCTGATAAAATAGTTGAGATTTGTTTTGAGTGATGACCACCTGATGAAAAAAAATATTCTTTTGCTGTTCCTTTTTATTTCGTCCTGCGTTTATTCCCAGCCCCCTAAAGAATTCCGTGCTGTTAAATTAACCAATGTGGACAGTAATGTTATGTTCACTGATCAGAATATTGCCGATGCGATGGACTATCTTGCATCGATAGGCGTAAATGTTGTGCTGCCGGTCGTATGGAATGCTGCATATACGCAATATCAAAGCGAGGTGATGGACAGTATCTTTGGAGTTNNATTGAAGCCCATCGGGTTGGAATTGAAGTATATCCATGGTTTGAATATGGTTTTGCAGCATGGTATTCCGGCAGCAGTACTCCAACCGGCGGACATATTATTCAAAAATATCCGCAGTGGGCTTTGCGGACGAGCGACGGAAAGATCTGCAATAAAAATGGGTTTGATTGGATGTCTGCAATCAATCCTGATGTTCAAAAATTTATTAATCTCCTTGTGCAAGAAGTGATCACCAAATATGATGTTGACGGAGTGGAATTTTCGGACCGGATTCCCGCAATGCCGGTTGAAGGAGGATATGATTCTGTTACGGTTGCATTGTACAAAAATGAACATTCGGGTAATACACCGCCGATAAATATTTATGATGCCGCATGGATGCGATGGCGTGCAGATAAAATGAACCAATGGTACAGTGATGTTCGAAGCATCATCAAACAAAAAAGCTCAAAATTATTTGTCTCATCAAGTCCAAGTGTCTATCCGTGGTCATACCAAGAATATCTTCAGGATTCAAAGACCTGGCTTGAAAACGGGATTGCTGATCATTTCATCCCGCAATTATATCGTTATAACTTTAATGATTATAAACTTGAACTTCAGAATGCGATCGTCCAAGTCGGAACGCAAAAAAATAAGTTGTTTCCCGGTATATTGATGAACATTGGAACCGGAGTTAATGAGTATGTCATCTCCGCCGATTATCTTTTAAAAGCGATCAAGGAAAATAGAGCTAATGGTGTGATGGGTGAGGCGCATTTTTATTACGAAGGGCTACGGAAAAATAATAACCTGCTTGGCGATACATTAAAAGCAACATATTACAAAGAACGCGCAATTGTACCGGAACGCGGTGATGTTGGATGGAGAATCCCATCATTGATCGTCAATGAGGATGATTTAAACGTTGTGAAAACCGGTAATTGGGCTGTATATCAAATGAAAGGGTTTAAGGGGGGAATAATTCGGGCAAATGATAGTTCTCTTACATCAAGTTTGAAGTATAATTTTCAGGTTCCGTATTCCGCTTTCTATGATGTATATCTTTACCGAGTTCCCAATACACCTTGGACGAAACAAGCACGATACACACTCTTTTCAAAAACAGATTCATCTGTGCATATAATCGACCAGAGCGATCTCACTAAAAAGGGATGGCATAAGATAGGCACTGTGCAGCTCAATGCCGGAAATTCAGAAGTGCTGAAACTAGATAATAGCAATACTGAAGCAGGAAAGTATACTGTTGCTGATGCAACAATGGTGATGATCAACAGAGTTCTTTCGCCGGATGTTGTTTCATCTGCTAAACAGAATTTCAGTTCGGGAGAGTTACAAAACAATTCTTTTGAGCTATTTCAAAATTATCCAAATCCTTTTAACCCTGCAACAACAATTACATATCGATTACCGGTATCTGCTTATGTAACGATAACCGTATATGATGGTCTAGGGCGGGAAGTTGCGTTGCTTGTTCATGAAAATAAAAAAGCGGGTAACTATTCTGCATTGTTTAATGGGGCGGCACTTTCCAGTGGAGTTTATTTCGTTCAAATGCGGACGGGAAATTTTGCTCAAAATATAAAAATAGTATTGTTGAAATAAAAAATTCACTTCTATAATTCACTTTGAGTGTTCTAATATGAATACAACATTACGTCGTGCCGATGCATTGGATGCATTGCGTGGTTTGGCTGTCTTACTGATGGTGCTTTCAGGAAGCATTCATTTTGCAAATCCGCTTCCTGCGTGGATGTATCACGCTCAGGTTCCTCCTCCGGAATTTAAATTTAATCCCAATCTCCCTGGAATTACATGGGTCGATCTTGTCTTTCCGTTCTTTCTTTTTGCAATGGGTGCGGCGTTTCCATTTGGACTGACCAAAAAAATAGAAAGCGGAATGGCGTTATGGAAGATCAATTTACAGGTAGTACAGCGCGGACTGCTTCTGGTAGGTTTTGCTATTTTCATCCAACACACAAAACCATTCGTGTTCAGCAGCGATCCGACCCAATTTGATTGGTTTATAGGACTGTTGGCATTTCTTATTCTTTTCCTATTGCTAATCCGTTTTCCTGAGACAATAAAATCTTCACAAAGAATAGCATTAAAATTCATTGCGGCAATAGGTGCGGTTAGTATTTTGGCATTGCTGACATTTCCGGATGGGTCTGGCTTTTCGCTGAAAAGAAGCGATATCATTATCATCGTTCTTGCGAATGTAGCTCTCTTTGGATCGTTGATCTGGATCTACACAAGGAACAATATTCTCCTCCGATTAGGAATACTTGGCATTCTCATAGCATTGCGTTTAACACAGAACATTGATGGCAGCTGGAATCAATGGCTTTGGAATTTTTCTCCTTTTCCTTGGATGTATAAATTATATTATCTGCAATATTTGTTCATCGTTATTCCCGGAACGATTGTGGGAGATTTAGTCTATACGTGGATCAATTCCAAGTCATCGGAAGTTTCCGATACCAACGGATTATCACGAAATGAAATATACTCTCTTTTATTTCTTTTGCTTGGGCTTCTTGTTGTAACGGTATCGGGTTTGTTTTCCAGAATTGTTCTGGAGACGATTATGACCGATATTTTTTTATCTGTTCTTGCACTTCTTATCCTCCAAAAAGCATCGAGTTCTACGGAATTACTCTTTAAAACTTTATTCAATTGGGGATTATTTTGGCTTATGCTCGGGATCTTTTTTGAATCGTATGAAGGTGGAATTAAAAAAGATCATCCGACAATGAGTTATTATTTTGTTACGACAGGATTGGCAGTATTTACGTATATAATTTTTTCTATCCTGATTGATTATTTTAAAAAATCAAAATATGTTGGATTGTTAATAGATAATGGCAAAAATCCGATGATAGCGTATGTTGCCGGGAATATTTTTGTGCTGCCAATTCTATCCATAACAACGCTTTCAACATACTTGAATTATTTGACCATATCCCCATGGTTGGGATTTATCAAAGGTCTCATCTTTACCATCCTTGTTGCTGCTGCAACTAGTTATTTTACAAAAAAGAAGCTGTTCTGGCGGACATAGAAATGAACCTTACAAACATCACTGCCCAATAATTGTTACATTTTATTATGACAAAAAGAATAAGAATATTTTTTAGAATTATGTCACTTTATCGAGTTATGTTTCTCTTTTCCAGTATTGTGTATATACAAGCAGAAGCACAGGAAATGCGCGGAGCATGGATCGCACGGGATTATCTTTCTAGCCGTGTTCTGATTGCAAAGGCGATGGATTCACTTGCTGCCAATAATTTCAATACAGCATTTGTGAATGTTTGGAGCAGAGGATATCCGCTTTATCAGAGTGGTCTCTTTAATACCCATACCGGAATCTCAACTGATCCCAATTTTACCGGACGTGATGTCCTTCAGGAAGCGGTCGCAGAAGCACATCGGGTGGGCTTGCATATTGAAGCGTGGTTTGAATACGGATTTGTCGGCGGGTATTCCGGATATCTTCCCGGAACGAGCGGCAAGGGGAAGATCTTCGATGTTCATCCGGATTGGGTTGCAAAACAACAGGATGGAACAGAGATTGACGGAAGCAGTTTTTATTGGATGATACATACGAATCCTGAAGTGCAAAATTTTTTGATTGGAATGGCAACAGAGATTGCGCGTAATTATGATGTCGATGGGATCGAATTGGACCGTACGCGGTATTCGAGTCTAAGTTATGGATATGATTCTTACACTGACAGTCTGTATCGAGCAGAACATTCCAATTCAGCTCCTCCGGCAACTACCTCCGATGCAGAATGGAAACTATGGCGCGCGGATAAATTGAATCAGTTCATTGCCCGAGCATATGACAGCATTAAAACGGTCAATCCGAACCTGAATATTTCCAATGCGCCGAGCTTGTATAGCTCGTCGTCGTATTCATCGTTTGATAGTTTCTGTCAGGATTGGGTCTGGTGGGTGAACAATAACAAAGTGGACAATGTGCATGTACAGATGTATGTCTCATCGCCGGCGACGTTCGGATCGTATATCGATAATATGCTTGCCCGTGTGAATGACCACAGCAAACTCTTTCCATCCTTTGCAGTAAAACCAAATAGTACTCCGATCAGTACTGGTGTTGCTACTCAAATGATTGATATTACTCGGACAAAAGGATTATCCGGTAATGCAATATGGTATTTTACCGATCTGATCGGAAGTTTCTTTGCCGAAA
>DMPG01000030.1:12189-12364 GCA_003456055.1 Bacteroidota bacterium
GTATCCGGTGCGGTGAGGATTGGAACATGGTCGTCCAGTGCCAACCAAGGATTTTCCGGTAATTCTCTCTATGCGACAGATGTCGGGACGAACAGCATCGAATATACCGTTACCATTCCTGCAACGGGATATTATGAAGTATACGCTTTCACCATTATTTCTTCAAACAGAACTG
>DMPG01000030.1:12442-12941 GCA_003456055.1 Bacteroidota bacterium
CACTCTTTCGAATGACGGGATTGGCTCAGGAAAACTGGTCAGCGCCGATGCACTGTTGATCTCGTTGAACCGCAGGCTCTCGCCTGAGGCACAGCCCGGTGCACTTGCGGTTGAGTTAGAGAATTTTTCCGGTTTCAACAAGGAACTTCTCGTTCATCTGAATTGGAATACTGCAACGGAAGAAAATAATTATGGATTTGAAGTGGAAAGAAAGAAGATGCGAGTTTCGGGAATTAACATTCAAGAACAAAACACACTTCCTATTACATTAAGCTCAAAACAAGATTGGATCAAACTCGGATTTGTGGAAGGGAGCGGCACAAGCACTACTCCGCATTCATATTCATATGTTGATGAGGTGACACAGACGGGAACATACATTTATCGATTGCGTCAGATTGATCACAACGGAGCATTTCAATATTCATCGGAAATGAATGTGACCATTTCTGGTTATCCCAATTCATTTTCATTGGAACAGAATTATCCCAATCCATTC
>DMPG01000343.1:0-169 GCA_003456055.1 Bacteroidota bacterium
GTCGAATGCAAGCGATGATTTTCCCGAACCAGAAAGGCCGGTAATAACAACAAGTTTATCCCGTGGAATTTCTACATCGATATTCTTGAGATTGTGCTCGCGCGCTCCTTTCACAATGAGCATGTTTTGCTCAGAACTGATCGAAGGAACAGCAACCGATTTGGATTTT
>DMPG01000343.1:207-10529 GCA_003456055.1 Bacteroidota bacterium
AAAGATTGGTACATCAGAACTTTACCGTATAGGCTTTAGTCGGAATGTTAGTTGGGTCAACGGAAAAATGTTCGCCAATCTATTTTCATACAAATCTTTCCTCTTGTTGGCAAAATTTTTTAGAACCCTATCAAACAGATGGCGTTTTATCAATCCCTTATCAAATTCAAAGAAAAGTAATTTGAATTGTATTGAGGAATATTGAAAGTTACTATGATCAGTACCCGATATGAAATAGTCGAATGAATGGACTCCAAAAAAATGCTTGTGGGTCGGATCGGTATTTGCATTTCTATGGGGATAGAATGGAACGGTAATTTCTACGAACCCATCAGGTTTGGTAATACGATGCAGTTCGATCATTACTTTCAACACATCATCGAGATGTTCAAGAATGTTATCCGCATAGACCTCATCAAAACAACTATCGGTAAAAGGATATGGATACTGATTAAGATCGTGTAAGATATCGGCATCCGATTGAGGATTGATATCGATACCTGTGGCGTTATTTCTTTTTCGTTTTCCACAACCCACATCAAGAATATTTTTTCGAATGTTATCCAATTCGCTGTCTCTTATTAAGATAATTCAATAATGCAACATCAAACGGGGTTGTTGTATCAAGCAAAATATAATCGATGGAATTTTCGCGACACTCACGTTTGTAGCGTTCAATAAAATCCTTCATCGCTTCTTGATACGCTTTTTGAATATGATATGGCTGTGTCGTGAGCATTTCTCCCGTTTCCACATCCTTAAACACAGCATCACTGCCAAAAGCAAAATTTCGTTCAACGGGATCAAGAATCTGCATTACTAAAACTTCATGATTGTTGTGTCGAAAATGTTTCAATGCCGCCATTACTTTGTCCGGATCATCGAACAGATCACTCAAAACGATCACTAAACCCCTTCGTGAAATTCTTTCGGCTAGTTGGTGAAGGGCTGTAGCAGAATTTGTTACATCACCTGGACTCACCTTCTCCAATTCAACAAGAATTCTACGAAGATGCTGCTTCGTAGCGTGCGGCGGAATAGTAGTTCTGACAATTGAATCAAATAACGTGAGACCAACCGCATCACGTTGCTGGATCATTAAATAGGAAAGAGACGCAGCAATAAAAGATGCATATTCCATTTTTGAGATTTGCTGTTTTTTTTGGCTTGTCACAGTCGAAGTAAACTTCATCGAGGCACTCGTATCAAGAATGATATACGATTTAAGATTCGTTTCTTCTTCAAATTGTTTTACATAGAACCTGTCGGTCTTGCCATACACTCGCCAATCAACTCTTCGAATCTCATCGCCCGGCATATATTGACGGTGTTCAGCAAATTCAACACTAAAGCCATGATAAGGACTTTTATGCAAACCTGTAATGAAACCTTCTACAACCAAACGGGCTCGCAATTCCATATTTGCAAGTTTTGAAACAACTTCCGGCTGTAGATATTTTCGTTGAGTCTCCATTTACTTTTTTGACATTCGTGTTTTGTTCTTTTGCTGCTCGGTTAATGCTTCTTGCGGGGACTTTCCGATTGATTCTAATTCAAATTTCACTGTAGGGGCTAAATCATGATTTGGATATTTGAGAAGAAATTTTTCATAATAAATTTTTGCGCTGTCGAACATTTGAAGATTATTATTGTAGATATATCCTGTTAGAAACAATGATAACGCAGAAGGCTGCATCTCGGGATATTGTTCATGGAATAATTTGTAATTATCCAGTGCTTCACGTGGCTGGTTCTTAAAACGATAACTTTCTGCAAGTGCAAATCGCGCCCAGCCGCCATAACGACCTTGGGGAAAATCTTTGATAATTTTCTGAGAAACTTGCAATGTAGAATCCCAATTCTTATTAGCTTTCGCCAGTTCAATTTTAATCCATAGTTCTTCGTCTGTAAAATTGCTGCAGGCATTTAAGAATAATAAGAATACTGGGATGAATAATTTCATTCTCTTCACGATAACTGTTTAACTAACTCTTTTCATAACGGCGGCAAAAAAACCATCGGTGTTAAATTTGTGCGGTAACAATTGAAAATATTTATTATCAGTCATACCTGCAAGATTATACCTCTCCAATATTGACGAGGGATTCACTAATTCAAAATTCTTTTTCATACTTAAGAACAGTTCTACCACATTTTCATTTTCATCTTTTATTAATGAGCAAGTTGCATACACCAATCTACCGCCTACCTTAACATATTGTGAATTAAACGATAAGATTGAAAGCTGTTTTTCGTGCAATTCTCGAACCATTTGTTCTGTAACACTCCATTTCATTCCCGGATTTCGACGAATTGTTCCTGTTCCGGTACATGGGGCATCGACCAACACAAAATCAGCCGCATCAATAAAGCCCTCTTCAACTTCGTTTTCACGAATCGCTTTTGTGCGAATGGTATCAACTCCGCTTCGGCGAATACGTTTTTTTAGTTCATCCAATCTAAACGAATGAATATCAAAAGCAAAAATCTCACCGCGATTGTTCATGATAGATGCCATCGCCAATGCTTTTCCTCCGGCACCCGCACATGCATCAATCACTTTTGATTTTGGTTTTGGATCAACAAGCATCGCAAGCAATTGACTTCCTTCATCCTGCACCTCAAATAAACCCTCCTTGAATGCCAGTGATTGAAATACATTGATTCGTTTCTTTAGATGAAGTGCATACGGAGAATATTTTGCTTTTTCTGTTTCAATGCCTTCTAATTCCATTTTCCGTTGACATTCTTCTACGGTAGTTTTGAGAGTATTTACACGAAGTGTCATTGGTGCTTGTGTGTTCAGTGTCCTACACAATGGAGTTACTTCAGAACTCCCAAAATATTCGTTCCACTCTTGGATCATCCAATCCTGAAAGGAATAGTGCAATGCAACAGCATCAACGCTTGAACCACCAGCAAGATTAGAATTGATATTTTGTTCAATTCTTACGATTGTATCGATTGGAATATCAACTTCAGTACTAAGCAGATCTACAGCATATTTTTTATCCATCAATAAATATGCAACGCAGCTAAAAAGACTTATTCGTTTCTCTTCAATGTCATTAAAGCTAAGTTCTATTTTTCGTTTATTACGAAGAATGCCATATAATGTCTCCGAAATAAATCGTCTATCTTTTGAACCGAGATATTTCCTTTCTCGAAAGAACATGTCGATCAGTCGGTCTGCCGGTTTTGGAGAAATAAGAACCTCAGAATAAAGTTCTGTGACATGTCCGATGAGAGAGGAAAGTTTCATAAATGAAAAAGAGCATTTTTAACGTTTTTGAAAGAAGTATGTTCAACAAGAGAAAGTTACTCAATTAATGATTTCAGTCCAAGCAAGAATTACTTAATTTGTAGTACAATTATTAAATGAAAGAAGAAAAATCAATTCATTCAGAACTATTTGAAGGAACAATCGATCATTCTAAAAATAAAAAGGACGGATATGTCCGTCCTTTTTGCATAACAACTATTTACGAAGTTCAAATTTTTGTAAGCATTGACATTCGTCGTTTTTCAGTTTTTGAAACATCTTTTTCGATAATTCGAAGTACAATCAAAACGATGATTGCAACAACAAAAAAGATTTCTTGCGGCAAAGCAACTAAAGCAATTGTAAAACTGGTAAGAATAATTGCAATGTTAAAGAATAAAACACCACTATTTTTTTGGACTTTATTGGTTGCAGTATTTGATGTTGTCATTGTCCCCTCATTTGTTTGTTTTAACTATATATACATAATACATTATCTGCCTGAAATTGTTGTGACTGCAATCATTATTCTTCTATTTTTTACTTCATACATGGGTTACTAAATATTTCAGACTTTTTTTTGAAGATTTTTGTATCTTATCAAATAAAATCATGAATATAAAAGCATTTCAGCACACCATAAAAAAAACATTTTTATTTCTTTTTCTCTGTAACTCTTTTTTTTACTCTCAAGAAAAGAAAATAACTGTGACCCCGCTGTTCTCTGGACAAACAACCGGAAGAACAGTTTCACTACAGTTTCAAACGGTGAAGCGACCAACAGTATGCCTCGTATTGAGCGGTGGTGGTTCAAGAGGGATTGCACACATAGGGGTCATTAAAGAACTTGAAAAGAACAATATTCCAATCGATTATATAGTTGGGACAAGTATCGGTGCAATCATTGGGGGATTGTATGCTTCAGGCTATTCAACGACAGAACTTGAAAAATTAATTGATACAACGGATTGGAATTATATTCTTTCTTTAACACAAGATAATGAAAGATCAGATCTATATTTTTCTCATAAACTAGCAGCGGATAGAAAACAATTGACCATTCGATTTGATGGATTAACTCCAATAATACCATCTGCAATTTCGAGCGGGCAGCGATTGACAAATTTCATCAATAAGTTAACATTACAGAGCATCTATCACCCTATTCACGATTTTGATGATCTCAAAATTCCGTTTCGTTGTGTATCTACCGATCTTATTTCAGGAAAAATGATCGTATTTGGATCTGGAAATTTATCTGAGGCTCTACGAGCCAGCATTTCTATTCCACTGTTGTACAGTCCATTGCGAAAAGATACACTCGAATTAACTGATGGTGGATTACTTTCAAATATCCCTGTTGATGTGGCAAAAAATCTTGGAGCTGATATCATCATCGCAGTAAACACTGTAAGCCCTCTGCGAACAGCTTCACAATTGAATAACCCTTGGGAGGTTTCTGATCAGATAGTCAATATTATGGCTCAGGAATCGAATAAGAGGTCATTGGAGAGTGCAACAATAGTAATAACACCGAATTTGGGCTTCTATTCATCCGTAGATTTTTCAAATCTTTCACTTGTTAAACAACAGGGAAAGGAAGCCGCAACAGTAATGATTAAGGCAATAAAAGATTCGATCGAATCAAAAAAGCGACAGATGGTCTATGATGCTTCTCCGTTATCAAATTTTTCTATGTACATCACTTCAGTCCAAGAGAATATTGAATACACTGATCCTTCATTTAAAAATATTTTACAACCCAATACAATTTCTTCAGTTCCCGTTATTCGTGAAATGTTATCAGACCTTTACAGCAAAGGTTGGTATAATGATGTTAAAGCAGAAATCAGCTTCTTAGATTCAACTGCAGATGTTACAATTTTAGCATCAGCAAATCCGCTGCTTCATTCAATCTCTTTGACAGGAAACTCTTTGATCGATTCAGGAATTCTTCTTTCACCATTCGATTCACTCATTGGAAAACCATTTAGTATTCCTAAAATGGAAGAAGCATACGAAATATTTTTGGGCATGTACCGCTCGAACGGATATTCACTTGCCCGTATAAAACATATTAGTTTTGATTCAACCACAGGAAACCTATCCTTAGAGATTAGCGAAGGAATTATTAGCAAGATCTATCTTAAGGGGAAAATATTATCACGGGATTGGGTAATTTGGCGGGAGTTGGGATTCCGCGACGGAAATATTTTTACTGTTGAAAAAGGGAAAAAAGCACTTACCAATCTTTATGGCACAAATCTTTTTGAACAAGTATCGATGGATGTTGGCTATGAGAATGAAGAACCGGTTATTTCAATACAAATGGAAGAAAAATCAACTGATGTATCTCGTCTCGGATTTAGGCTTGACAATGAACGCAATCTCCAACCATCCCTAGAATTTCGAAATGAAAATTTGCTTGGAACTGCAACTGAAGTGGGCGCAAGTTTTTCTGGAGGACTAAGAAACCGAAAATATCTTACAGAATTTCAAGCAAATCGAATATTTAACACGTATTTCACGTTAAATCTGGATGCGTATTATGATCTGCGCGACATCAATACATATGCGGATGATAAAAACCAAACATCCCAGAGAATATTTCTTCGTTCAAAGATTGGAGAATACCGCCAAATTCTCTACGGAGTTTCACTTCAACTTGGGCAGCAGGTAGAACGCTTTGGTATTTTTAATATTGAATATCGTATTGAATCTGATGAAGTAAAATTCATTACCGGAACCGGATACAATCCGGAAGAATTTACGCTTCAAACTTTCAGAATCAGCTCAACAATTGACTCACGAGATCGGTATCCTTTTGCACGCATAGGTTCTCTCACAAATTTTTCTTGGGAAACTGCTACTTCATCATTAAAAGGTGTTGTCGGCGATGTCGGCTATTCAAAGATCTATTTTGCGTATGAAACAAATACATCATATCAGAATTTCACACTTCACCCAAAAATTATTATCGGATTTGGAGATCAAACACTCCCCTTAACACAACAATTCGCACTTGGTGGCGAAGATTCTTTCTTTGGATTACGAGAGTATGATTCCCGCGGCCGACAGATTTTTTTGACTAGTGTGGAATTTAGAACCAGATTCCCATTTAAGGTTATTTGGGATACATATTTTCGGATACGATATGATATTGGGAGTATTTGGCCTCAGAGAGAAGATATTCGGTTAAGGGATTTTCACCATGGAGTTGGAATTATCCTATCACTCGATACGCCGATTGGACCAATCAATGCGTCAGTAGGAAGAAGTTTCTATATCAGAAGAGATGTGCTTGATCAACCACTTACGCTTGGGCCGATCATTGGATATTTTTCAATTGGATATCCGATTTTTTAATCGATTTTTTCTTTAAACCTCACAACGCTTGCTATTAAGATCGCAGCACCCATCCCAAAAAGCATTGTCGCTTCAAACCACAGATCGGATATCCCAACTCCTTTGAGAATAATTGAACGAATCACCGTCAAATAATATTTCATTGGGATGAGGTGTGCAATCCATTGTAAGACTTCAGGCATATTCTCTACTGGAAAGACAAAACCTGATAAATACATCATTGGCTGCATTATAAAGAACATACCTATCATCATCGCTTGCTGCTGTGTTTTTGAAATTGTTGATACAAATAATCCAAGACCAAGAGATGTCATTAAGAAGAATCCGGTCAATACAAATAATAATATAACACTTCCACGTATCGGAATTGAAAAACCGAAAACCATCACCGTCATCGCTACCGAGACAACGATCAAACCAATAAGCGTGAACGGCACCAGCTTGCCTACGATCATTTCAATTGGACGAAGCGGCGTGACTAATAATTGTTCCAGTGTTCCTATTTCCTTCTCCTTCACAATTGCCATTGAGGTTAAATTCATTGTCGTGATCAAGAGAATAAGTACCAAAACTCCCGGAACCATAAATTTTCTACTGATCAATGTCGGGTTGTACCATGCACGAGTTTCGGCATTGATTCCGCCGAGTTTCTTCATATCTCCGACCATATCAACAAGAATATTTTGGGAAAATCGATTAATGATTTGCCCGGCATAGCTTGATGCAATTGCAGTCGAATTCCCTTCGCTGCCGTCGAATAATAATTGAATATTAGCCGTTTCCTTTCGCACTATTTTGTTCCCAAACTTCGAAGGAATAACGATTGCCATTGTGACAGAACTATTATCCAGATATTGTTGAACATCCTTATAGTTTTCTGTGGAATATTCTAATGTAAAATATCCTGAGTTAACAAATAGTTCTGTTAATTTCCTGCTTTCGCTTGTTTTGTCTAGATCACAAAGGACAAAAGAAATGTTCTTTACATCAAGGGAAGCAGCAAATCCTAAAAATATCAATTGTAAAATTGGGGCAATAAAAATAATCGGCAGCAGTCTTTTGTCTTTGAAGAACTGAGCAAATTCTTTTTCCACCAATGCTTTTAACCGCTTGATATTCATGTTATACCGAATGATTCCTAAATCGTATAATGCTGATTGCCACTACAACCGTAACAAAGATTCCTAAATAAAGAATCTGATCCCAAAACGCTTCGATGCCGACTCCTTTTAACACTATTCCCCTCATTATGATAAGATAAAATTTTGCAGGAGTTATGTTTGAAAGTATTTGTAAAAACAATGGCATGCTCTTAATTGGGAACATAAATCCAGATAGAATCATTGTTGGCAGCATTGACACGAGCGTTGCAATCTGAAAAGCTACCTGTTGACTATCCGAAATGGTCGAAACTAATAAACCCTGACCCAACGCAGCGAAGATAAATAATAACGNNTAACGTTGTCATAAATAATAGAATAAGACTACCTTTAACAACAACATCAAAAAGAAAATACGCTGCAATAAGGACGATTGCCGCAGCAACAAGTGATATAATTGCATATGGAATCATTTTACCAACAATCAAATTGATTGGTTTGATCGGGGATACATCTATTTGTTCAAGCGTGTTTCGTTCTTTTTCTTTGACAATTGAAAGTGCAGTTGCTATAACTCCTGTAATTGCTAAAATAAACGCAATCAAACCGGGAACTAAAAATTTTGCACTCTTCATTTCAGGATTATACCAAATTCGAGCATCGTACCGTATCGGGATATAACTTTTTCGGCCAATTTTCGAAAGATTGGTAAATACAATTTTTTGCGAATATTGAAGGGTGACAGCTTGAGCATAACCGATGATTGTTGTTGCGGCATTTGCATCCATTCCATCAACAAGAAATTGGATAGTCGCTTGACGACCGGAAATAATATCATCGGAAAAATCCGGCGGTATGACCAGAATGAGTTTAACTGTTCCCTCATCGATCATCATTTGAGCTTTCGAATAATCAGTAAGATACTCCGTATAATCAAAATATCCTGCTGTAATGAAGCTATTAATGAAATCTCTGCTTTGCGGTGTTTTTTCAGCATCATACACCGCCATTTTAATATCCCGGACATCAAAGTTCAAGGCATATCCGTTCAGCAGTAAAAGCATTGCAGGAACCAGTGTTAGAATTGCCAACACTTTCCGGTCACGCCGGATCTGCCGAAATTCTTTTTTTATTATCGGAAGTAATTGTCTGAACATATCAATTTTTCTTCGATTCTTGGTCCAACAAATAAATAAAAACATCCTCAAGTGAAGGGGTGATCCGTTCTATATTTAGCAGATCAATGGAATTTGCAGAAAGAATTTCTTTGATCTTTTCTTTTGCAGATACTTCATCTTCAACATTCACGTGTAGATATGTTCCAAAGACTGAAGTTTCAACAGCCCATGGTTGAGTTTCAATCTTTTCCATTGCTTCAACAACATTGGAACACTGAACTTCCAATATTGGATGTTTAACATAATTTTCTTTGAGTTCTTTCGGACTACCACCGGCAATAATTTTTCCCGCATTGATGAGAATAATGTCATTGCAATATTCCGCCTCTTCTAAAAAATGAGTGGTCACCAGAACGGTGACACCTTCTGCAGAAAGATCATTGATCAATTCCCAAAATTTCCTTCTCATCACCGGATCTACACCGCTCGTTGGTTCATCAAGAAATACAATTCTTGGGCGATGAAGCACCGCGCATCCAAGTGCTAAGCGTTGTTTCCAACCACCGCTGAGCGTCTTAGTAATGCTTTTCTCCCTGCCGTAAAGATTTGCTATCCCCAGAACCCATTCTTTTCGCAGCTTAAGATCAATGTCTGAAAGTCCATATACTTTTCCGAAAAAATCAATATTTTCATTAACTGTAAGATCGTCATAAAGAGAAAATTTTTGGGACATGTATCCAATATTTTCCTTAACCAAATTTGCCTGACGATTGATATCAAAACCACCTACTCTTGCAGTCCCGCTTGTTGAAGAAAGCAATCCGCATAACATCCTTATGGTCGTAGATTTTCCCGCGCCATTCGCTCCTAGAAACCCAAAAATCTCACCCTGCTTCACTTCAAAATTAATGTGATCGACTGCAGTGAAATCACCAAATTTTTTTGAAAGGTTTTCAACTTCAATTGTGTTCATAACATTCCAACAACATTTCTAAAATTATTTTGCAGCAAACGATTCGCCAATTTTCCGATCCGTTAAGAGCGAAATAAAGACATTTTCTAACGACGGTTGCACCACACGCCAGTCAGTTATTTCAATTGAATTTTCTTCCAAATATTGGATAATCGACTGCATATCATTTATTGATGAATTAACGACAAGATTCAATCGGTCGCCAAATGCCTGCACTTCTTTCACCAGAGAAATTTTCTTTAGTAACGCAAACGATCCTCTAATATTCGAACACACTAACTCAACCACTTCACCATTCATTACTTTTTTTAGATTTGCCGGAGTATCAGTCATCAGGATCTTTCCTGCANNCACAAATATGGGGTTGTCATTACTATGGTAATGCCCGTTTTGAGCAAAGCGGATAATACTTTCCAAAAATCTCGACGAGAAACCGGATCGACACCTGTTGTAGGTTCATCAAGAAATATAATATCAGGTGTATGGATCAAAGTGCAGGCAAG
>DMPG01000165.1 GCA_003456055.1 Bacteroidota bacterium
GTTTCATTTAATTCTGTAGGGAAGGGACCGTTACCGACCCGTGTTGAATATGCTTTTACAATTCCAATAATCGATGTTACGGATGTTGGCGGGATCCCAAGTCCGGTGCATGCACCTCCGCTTGTCGGATTGGATGATGTAACGTATGGATATGTTCCGTGGTCAACATCCAGCAGTGCACCTTGTGCACCTTCGGCAAGGATTCGTTTCTTTTTGCTCAACGCATTATTCAAAAGAGCAGATGTATCGGTAATGTACGGATCGATCTTCTTGTCGAACTCCTGATATTCGTTGACGATCTTATCAACATCGATCTCAGCAGATCCGTATACCTTACTCAGCAATTGGTTCTTCTCTTCAATGTTGCGCGTCAATTTCTCGCGCAATAGTTTTCTGTCAAGCAGATCTACGACACGAATTCCCGTACGCATATATTTGTCAATATACGCCGGGCCAATTCCTCGTCCTGTGGTGCCGATCTTTTGTGCCCCTTGCTCGCGAATGTTATCGAGCAATTTATGATACGGCATGATCAAGTGTGCGTTGTGACTGATGAATAATCGACCGTCGATTTTTATTCCGAACGATTTGATCATTTCAATTTCGTCCATCAGCGCAACAGGGTCGATCACAACGCCGTTACCGATAACGCATTTCACATTCTTTTGGAAAATTCCGGATGGCACAAGATGGAGAACGTATGTTTTGTCGCCAATGACGACAGTGTGTCCGGCATTTGCTCCGCCCTGATATCGGGCAACGATATCGATCTTTTCGCTGAGCATATCAACGATCTTTCCTTTACCTTCATCACCCCATTGGGCACCGACAACGATTGATACTGGCATAATAAGATTCTTTTTTTGATTTTGAGATGGGAGACTTAATGAGTTGCTGGCTAAGTATAACAAGATTTGTCTGTAATCTCAACTTGTTAGTGTAGACAAATTCAGGTGCAATCTTGCAAGTCCTCCCATTTTTGACTAATTTCATTTCAGATGAATTAGTTCATATTTAATACAATGTCACAACCCAAAAAAACTTCCTCAACCATACGATCAGTTCCACCCGCCAAAACCAGAGAGGAAGTTCTCGCTCAGCGCAGGTTAGATTCGCGTGCGGAAGATTCCCGGAATATCAAAGCCGCTCTTAAAGGAGATCAGGTTTCCTATCGCGCTATCTTGAAAAAATATCACGATCAGGTGTATAATCTATTGTATAGAATGGTGCATGATAAAGATGAAGTGGAAGATCTAACGCAGGAAGCATTCATTAAAGCATTCAATTCCCTGAAGAATTTCAACGAAGAATTTGCATTCTCTACTTGGCTCTATAAGATAGCAACGAATAATTGTATTGACTACATCCGTAAACGAAAACTCCAGACCTTTTCCATCGATAAGCCTTTGGAATCAAAGGATGGAGAATTTAGTTTTGAGATTCCTGATTCTACATACGAACCCGATAAGACCCTGATAGCGGGGCAGCGATCAAAAATATTAGAAGAGGCTGTCAATGCTCTTCCGGAAAAGTATCGTCAAGTCATTCTTATGCGCCATACAGAAGACAAAGATTATCAAGAAATTGCGGATGAACTAAAACTGCCGCTGGGAACGGTAAAAGCCCATATCTTTCGAGCAAGGGATATTTTGTATCGCCAGTTGAAGAAAAAAATTCACCTATATTGAGCGAAACTCTTTCGTTCTCTCATCGTAAGGAATTATCAGCCCCACAGAAATGGCTGAATTATGAAAAAATCTATCGGAATATCACTTATCACTCTATCGTTTTTGTGCGGAATCCTGATCGCACAAGATGTTCATCGTGAAGTAAAACGAACCAATGAAAAAGAAGTGAACGTGAAGATCGAAGCATCGTTTGGCTCCGTAAATATAGCGAAGGGAGAAAAAGATAAGATCGTCAGCGTTCGCTACAAACGGAAAAAAAATAACAATGAACCGATGCTGGATCTCGATTATTACCTCAATAAAAATATTGGAGATTTGAAATTAGAGATGCATCCGGAAGGGGCAGAGGTCAAATCGTCAAATGACGGAGACGGCGGTGTGAATGTTCATCTTAATAATTTTGATTTTAATCCGGATGAGTGGTATGTGCAGTTGGTGGAAGGAATTCCTCTTTCAATAAATGCAGAACTTGGTGCAGGAAAAAGTAATTTTGATTTTTCCGGGTTGATCATTAACGAACTGAGCATCTCTACGGGTGCAAGTTCGTCAAAACTGCGGTTTGACGAGAAGAATTCCGGCGAGATCAAAACGCTCAGGATCGAATCGGGTGTGAGTAAATTTGTTGCAGACAATTTGAACAATGCCAATTATCAAGCATTGGAATTTGAAGGGGGAGTTGGTGCGTATATTCTGGATTTTGGCGGCGAGCTTAAAAAAGAAGTGAAGGTTGATATCAATGTTGGTCTCGGAGCCATTACATTGTTGATCCCGAAGAATGTTGGAGTGAGGATAAAATATGAGGATAACTGGTTCTCGAATCTTTCACTCGATGATGAAGAATTTGTTCGCAGAAAGAAAGGGATCTATGAATCCACTAATTATCTTGATGCTGATGGAAAAATGAATATCCTTATCGAATCCGGATTGGGTAGTGTAAAAATTAAACGTACAAAATAAATTAGAACTGTGCACTTGGCAAGTCTTAATGACTTGTCAAGTTTTTGTCTATGCCGGATAATATCGTCTTTACCTTCTTTATCATTCTTTCGTTCCTCTCTCTTACACTCGGATCTGTTGCAGGATATTTTGCCTACAAAAATTCACAAAAAATCGAGAATGAAATAGCAATGGTCTTTTGGGGTATCATTGCGCTGGCGTGTATTGTGTTTGGCGCATTGATCTGGGCGTGGTTCTTAATACCTATCATTTTGAATCATATCTAATGAACGATGTACCTCGTTATTTCACCCCGTAATAAAAATAGGATGCTCCCGCAAATCCTCCATACAAGTCTTTTTTTCGTTCCAGCAATGTAACCGATCTTCGATACGATCCGGATGGTGATTCTTCAGACAACAGAGAACTGTAAAAATTCTCACTGAATGATTTGCTGATGTTTGAAGTGATCGGAAATTGAGTTGCGATGACCGATGTTGATCCGTTGAGGAACCATAAGAGCGGATGGAGAGTGGAAATATTGTTTACTGTTGATTGTACGTCCGACAAATAGACGATCGGGAATGGATGATATGAAGTAAACTTCTCGATAGACAATGATAATCCTGATTTTAAGTTGCTTCCGCTGGATAATAAGAAGGAATACTCTCCGTCGCCATTTCGTTGATATGGTGCAGACAACTGCAGCATATCACCTGTAGTCGCAGATAATTTTTCCGGCGTTGCAGCCAGATTTACATTCGCCTGCGTATTCTTGAAGAAACTTCGAATATCACGCAATTCAAATTCCAAACCCCACCGCGAATCGGTTGTGAATCCGAAAGCAGCGATATTTGCNNTGAATCCGAAAGCGGCGATATTCAACGAAGTTGGTACTGTCTGAGTTTTTGACTGGTTTGATTGAACAAATGGCATACTCGGAAGATATGATACTTCCATCATCTCTATAAGTGTCCGTTCATTTTTGGTGAGAATATGAAAAGGAAATTTCTCCAGACCAATTGGCGGAATAACGATGAATGATTGCTTGCCGAAGGATTCCAACGGTTGAACGAGTGATGAATACAATGCATTTGCTTCGGTTTGTAGTGTGGTTGCTCTTACTGATGAACGATTAAGCATTTCTGCGAAGCGATTCATTCGGTTTGATAACGAATATCCGAATGATGATAATTTTACAGCAGTGATCTCTTCATTGTTCCGTGCGATAAAAACCCAAAGTTCATTTCCGACAAAACAATANNGAAGCAGGCGGTATGGCATCCAAAATTGCAGCAAATGAAGATTTATGTACTCCGTTCAAGAATGAAAATACCGGAAATTCCTGAGACAACGTAATGATGTCGGAAGATATTTTGCTTTTAACGTAAGTTAATTCCTGTTGTAACTTTCCTGCATAATTTTTATTCGACTTCTGCAATGAATTCAAATGAAATAGTTCTAACTGGATAGCATTCTTTTCGGCGATTGTTCTTTGAAGGTCCGAATATCGTTTGTTCTTTGCAGCATTCCGAAACTGCAGTTGAAGTTCTCCAAGTTCTGATTGCAGTTCCATATTCCGTATCGTCTCATAGTAGGAGAGTGCTTCGGGAAATTTTCGGTAGTTCAATAACAAGGAAATAAGGTTATGAGAGAACCAAAATTCAAGACTGTTTGGCTGCGAGATGGTTGAGCATAATTGTCGTATATCCACCGGTAATGAATAGAATGCCGGAAGAACAGTATTATTCGAAAATTTTTCAAACGCACGCTTGTAGAATGTGATCGCGGCATTGTCATCTTTTGAAAGCTGTCGAGTCATTCCAAGCCGATGCAGCNNTGTCGCGTCATTCCAAGCCGATGCAGCGAGATTGCTTCACCAAGTCCTAACCCTGCACGTGCAAAAAGAGTCTGTGATTGCTCGTACAATTGTGTCGCGCGGATGATTCCATCGCTTGAATTTTCGTTTTGAACCGCAGCTTCTTTTACAATACAATCCGCAATGCGGACAAGTAGATAACCGAGTACGATGCCGTTCTGTTCGTTTTTTGCAGCCTCATATGCTTTTGTAAAGTGATTCTGTGCTTCCGCAAAGGCAAAATTCCGGAAATATAATTCGCCAAGACCGATCAGTAAATGTTTTTTAAATGGAAGAATTCGATCATTTGGTTGTCTCTCGATCAACATCAGTCCATAAACGAAACACTCTTTTGCAAAAGAGAATTCTCCGGCGTTGGCAAATGCTTCTCCACACCGTAAAAAGAAGGATGACTCATTCATTGCCGGTGGGTTTGAGTGCAGCATGGACTCGCTTTCTCGATAAATATCAAATGCTTCATCAATCTTGCCAAGAGCGATAAGTGTATTGATATATATGCAATTTGTTTCAAGGACGCGGGGGATATCGTTCTGTACTTTGTAGAATGCCGATGCGCTTGCAAGATACGGCAGTGCTGTTTCGTGATGACCCGTTTTATTATTGATGAAAGCAATATCCATTGCAGCTTTTGCTCGTATGTGTCCCAATTGATAGAGTTGACTGCTGTTGAACGCTTCATTCAGAATGGAAAGAGCTTCTCTTTTTCTGCCGAGCTGAAAATAAATATTGCCGATCTGAAGCATCGTTCGCAGCTCCGCATTGCGGTCGGCGGCATGTCTGTAATAACCGCGAAGGGAAATAAGACTTTCTACTGCGGGAGATAATTTTCCCGAAAGGACTTGTGCCGTGGATAATGTAGAATAGTTATCTGCTAGTTTTGCTTCATTATTTGTTTCCGAGTGAATATTGATACTCTCTATTAACAGACGTTCAGCTTCTTCGTAGTTCTGTCGGCTCAATGCTTCTTCCGCTTGTTGTGTCAAGCGTTCGGCTTTATCTTTTGTTCGCTGATTGGAATTATCACCGCATCCAACAAGGATAAAAAATGCAGAGAGTATGAGTAAATGCGGTTTCATTGTAGGTGCAATATAGCAAGAGATGTTTAAAACAAAAAGTCCCGCGGGTGCGGGACTTTTGTAATTGTATTAATATATCAGATTAGAACGCAATGAAAACACCTGCTGTTGCAGAGTTTTGTTTCCCGATATTGTAATCAGCATTGATATTGATGATCAACAATCTGATGCTGAGTCCCACTGTTAGGCGCGATTTATTTTCACCTTCAAGTTCGAATGCAACGGGAATAGTCTCTTTAACGCCGGCACCCTTATCAACTTCAAAATTATAGGTAACATTCATTTTGGATGATTCGAGCATGAATCCGGCGTACGGTGTAACATTAAGGAATGCAAATCCCAATTGTTTCGAAGCGTTCAAACCAAATGCTGTTGCTTTTGATTCGAAAATGGTCCCCACTTTTAAATTCTGTGTGAAGAAACTTGCCGATACATCAACGACCGGTATTGGCAGCCACATACCAAGGTTATGCTGAATACCAAAACCAAAATATTTGAACTTCCCAATTTCAGGACTGATTTCAACATCCGGCAGGTAACGGAATGTGAATTGTGTCCCATAAATTGTACCAATGCTTGCTTGTGGAGTTGCAAGAGGAATGATTGTTCCACCATCAAGTAAACCAACAACGCCATCGAGAGTTTGTGTGTTGCCATTGATGTTGTACGTTTGACCATTAGCTGTGATTGTTTGTGACGGGATTGCAATTTTCATCGTATCTTGTTTTGTTCCAACAATTGTTGGTCCGGTAATTCCTACCTGAAATTCTTTGCTTGATATAGCATCTATCACTTGTTGTTTTTGTAAGGCAGGTAATAAAGCATAATTTGGGATATTCTTCGCGATATCTTCTGCCTGACTGCCGCTTCCAACAGTACCGCCGCCAAAGCGAAATGCACCATTTGCAGAAAATGTTTTGTTTTCATCGGTTGTGAACGTTCCCATTGCAACAAGTCCGAATTCAAGATCGATTCCGAAAATTTTGGTCTGTGGTGATTTATGGAACCAACCGCCATTCAAGTTTGCGCCAAATCCGCTAGCCACCGGTTGAACATATCCCTTTGCAGCTGATCCTGCCATTTTGGTCAGTGTCTCAGTCAGATCCTGTGCTTGTACGAACGAAAACATTGCAAGCATAGTAACAGCAAGTAGAGTTTTTTTCATTTGAACCCCTATGAATTATGAATGTGTATTGGATTGTTTGTGAATAAATAAATTTCAATGCTTCTTATTGGGGAGGTAAGCATATCATACTTTGTTTTCAGTATTGAAGGCACTACAAATATACATATTTTATATCTAAAGGCAACAATTTTTTGTTGCGATTGCGATGCTTTTTTTTTACCATTGTATAACATTGTGAGGCGTAAAATGAAATCCATTGGTATCAAAAAGCTCTATTATTCCATTAGCGAAGTCAGTAAGATCACAGACCTAGAACAATATGTTCTACGGTATNNTTGGGAATCCGAGTTTGAGCAACTGAAACCGCAAAAGAACAGAGCCGGAAATAGGGTGTACACAAACAAAGATATCAAACTCATCCTTCATATTAGAAAATTACTGCGAGAAGAACGATATACCATAGAGGGTGCGAAACAAGTATTAGTGGATGTAGTTTTGGACGAAACAGGTGAACAAACAGTATTGCCGTTTGGCGATGGAATGGATAGTGATAA
>DMPG01000010.1 GCA_003456055.1 Bacteroidota bacterium
AAATTTGTATAATAAGCTCTGTGGTGCTTGTCATAGTGGATTTCCATTGTCTTTGCATCGATATATGGTTCCAGTGCATCAAGTGCAAATGGAAGCGGTGCAAGTTCGTGTGCCATTGTGTTATTCTCCTTGGTTTGTGATGATAAAAAAATATTTGTTTCTTTTGCATTCATTGAAAATGGTGAGGCAAGCGATCCGATGAAAATCGATGTCGATGTTTTTAAGAAAATTCTTCTTGTTGAATCCATAATTATTAACCTCTTGATGGTGACTGCAAAGTAGTTAGAGCAACATGATTGCTACATACCTAGTGTTAATCGCGCTTCTTCGGACATCATACTTGTTTCCCAGCGTGGTTCCCAGACAATATTCACATTGGTTTCAGAAACTCCTTTTACAGTTTCCGTCTTTTGTTTCACTTCAACCGGAATCACTTGAGCGGCAGGACACGCCGGCGATGTCAATGTCATGGTTACATCAACCAAACCGGAATCAGATACTTCAACATTATAGACAAGACCGAGTTCATAGATGTTCACAGGAATTTCCGGATCATACACCGTCCGGATCTGTTCTGTAACTTGTTCTTTGATGATCATCTTTTCGATCGAACTCAACTGATGCAATGTCGGATATTTTTCGTTTTCCATTCGCTTCAAACTTTTTTTATGATTGATTATTAATTTTATTGTTCGGTCGATACTGTCTGCTTCGGATTTATCAATGCGGCAATTAATGCATGCCATGCTAAACTTGCACATTTGATCCGTGCAGGAAATTCTCTTACACCGGCTAACGCACCAAGACTCCCCAACTCTTCAATTTTTTCTTCAGGGATCTCATCACCAATCTTCGTCATAATGACGGAATGGAATTTTTCAAACAACTCTTTTGCATTTGCAATCGTCGTTCCTTTAACCGCTGCGGTCATCATCGATGCGGAAGATTTAGAGATCGCACAGCCGCTCCCTTTGAATCCAATATCAGAAATAATATCGCCATCTAACTTCAACCAGATATGATAATGATCTCCACATAATGGGTTATATCCATCAGCATCATTCGTAAAATGTTCTAGCTCCTTAAAATTTCTCGGTGATTTATTGTGTTCAAGGATTAACTGCTGATATAATTCGTTCAATTCACTCATCCGAAGATCTCCGAAACTTTTGCGATTCCGCGCACCAACGCATCCAATTCTTCTTTTGTGTTATAGAAAGAAATGGATGCTCGTGCAGTTGCGGGGATTCCGAATCGCTTCATCACCGGCTGAGTGCAATGGTGGCCGGTACGGATCGCAATTCCCTCTCGGTCAAGAATTGTCCCGATATCATGCGGATGAGCATTGTCAAGGACGAATGAAAGAATGCTCGCTTTTGATTTTGCCGTGCCGATCAATCGTAGTCCGGATACATGACTTAAAATTTCAGTTCCATATTCAAGAAGTTCATGCTCGTACCTTGAAATCGCATTGAGTCCGATGATATTCACATAATCGATCGCCGCGCCAAGTCCGATTCCGCCGACAATGTTTGGAGTTCCCGCCTCGAATTTGTATGGAAGATCATTATATGTTGTTTTCTCAAATGTCACGGAACGAATCATATCTCCGCCACCCTGATATGGTTTCATCTGATCAAGAAGCGCTGCTTTTCCATACAATACACCGATACCGGTCGGACCGAAAATTTTGTGTCCTGAAAAAGCAAAAAAATCACAATCAAGAGCACGCACATCCACCGGAATATGTGCAACTGCCTGCGCTCCGTCAATCAATACCGTTGAGCCATTACGATGTGCAAGTTCAATGATCTGTTTTATTGGATTAATCGTACCGATTGAATTTGAAATGTACACTACCGAAACGATCTTCGTTTTTGGCGAAAGCAATTTCTCGAATTCTTCAATGACCAATTCACCGTCATCATTCATCGGGATAATGCGAAGGTTGGCATTTTGTTCTTCACAGATCATCTGCCATGGAACGATATTCGAATGATGCTCCATTGTTGAGATGATCACTTCATCTCCGGCATTCAAAAAAGTTTTGCCAAAACTTTGTGCAACAAGATTGATCGAATCGGTCGTTCCTTTTGTAAAGATAACTTCCTTATTATCAGCCGCATTAATGAAGTTCTTCACTTTGCCGCGTGCCTTTTCATATTCGAATGTAGCAACTTCACTTAAATGATGAACACCGCGATGAATGTTCGAATTTTGTTCCCGATAATAGATATTTTGAATATCGAGAACCGCATTTGGTTTTTGCGTTGTTGCCGCATTGTCAAGATAGACGAGTGGTTTCCCATATACCGTTGTTGAGAGTATGGGAAAATCTTTCCGTAGAGTTGTTACGTCAAACGATATTTGAGTTTCGAGTTGGGACATATATTATGCGTGAACGATATCTGGCAAATTTCCGGTGCCGAGTTTTGCGCGAAGATGATCGACAACAATACGGTCGACATGACGACGCAGGATCGGATGAAATATTTTTTCTGTCGCTTCTGCTGCGTAACCAACGGTGAGAATTCCTTTTGCATTTTCTTCTGAAATTCCCCGTGTCTTAAGATAGAATGAATGAGTTTCGTTCATCCCACCGACTGCGGCACCGTGTGTACATTTCACATCATCGGCAAAGATCTCAAGTTCTGGTTTCGTATCAACAACCGCAGTATCGGACAATAGTAAATTTCTGTTGGTTTGTTTTGAATCGGTCTTTTGCGCTTCCGGCTCAACATACACTTTTCCGTTGAACACTGCTCTTGACGAACCGGTCAAAATCCCTTTGAACAATTCATGGCTCGGACAGTTTGGATGAATGTGATGCATGAATGTATGATGATCGATCAATTGCTCACCTGAGGTGATATACAGTCCATTCAAATTACACTCGGTCGATTCCCTGTCGATAATTACGCTCATATCATTTCGTGCAATTGCTCCGCCAACGGCAAGAGAGAAGACATGAACATTACTGTACTGATATTGGTGTACATGCAAGTTCTCAACATGAAACGCTGATTCGCTTTCTTTCTGGACTTTCACGATTTCNNCTCTTAACTACAACTTCAGTAACAGCGTTCGTAAGATTTGAATTTTCATCGGCTGAATAAAAACTGCTGATGAAGTTTACTTTTGATTTTTCTTCAACTACGATCAAATTGCGTATGTGCGATGCAAATTGTTCTTTCTCTTTCTTTGCAGAGATGAACAACAAATGGATCGGCTTTTCAATTTCTACATTTGCAGGAACGTAAACGAATGCACCATCGTTGATGAATGCCGTATTCAGTGCCGTGAATGAATTTTTCTGGTACTTCACATATTTTGTAAGATGCTGCAGAATAACATCATTATGTGTAGCATATGCTTCAATGAGATTTTTTATCACAATACCGGATTTCATGCCATCCAATTGTGAATGCTCTTTTGAAAAATGACCATTCACAAATACGATCAGATATTGTTCAATGTCATTNNGTTTTGCGATCGGTGCTACATTCGTGTATTTCCAATCTTCATCCTTCGTTGTCGGGAAACCTTGTTCTTCAAATACCGTCAATGCAGATTTACGGACATCATTCACCCACGATGGACTTTTTGTTGCTCCATTTTTCTGGAAAGCCTGAAACTCTTCAGTATAATGGTTTTTCACGATAGACATTTTTTCTTCTCCCATTACGCTGATTGTAACATTTCTTCTTTAATGAAATCGTAGCCGTTTGCTTCGAGCTCCATCGCCAACTCTTTTCCGCCTGATTTAACGATACGGCCATTCACCAAAACGTGTACGAAATCCGGAACGATATAATTGAGCAGACGTTGATAATGGGTCACGACAATCGTTGCGTTTTTCGGAGATTTCAATTTATTAACTCCGGCTGAAACAATTTTAAGTGCATCGATATCCAATCCAGAGTCTGTTTCGTCGAGGATCGCAAGTTTTGGCTCCAACACAGCCATTTGCAAAATTTCATTCCGCTTTTTTTCGCCTCCGGAAAAGCCCTCATTCACCGGACGATTGATGAAACTATGGTCCAT